>JAEUAC010000120.1 GCA_019695455.1 Methylorubrum extorquens
CCACCGAATACGAATAGTGGTAGTAGCCGCCGCCGTTGGCGCAGGATCCCATGGAGATCACGTAGCGCGGCTGCGACCGGATCGTTCCGGTCGACATCTACGTGCCCGGCTGTCCGCCGACCGCGGAGGCGCTGCTCTACGGCGTGCTCCTCCTGCAGAAGAAGATCCGCCGCACCGGGACCATCGAGCGCTGACCGATGCGCATCGAATCGATCCCGTTCGGGACCACGGACTGGTCCGCGGTCGAGCCCACGCATCATGCGGGCGAGACCGGGGCCGCGACCTGGCGCACGCGCCAGTTCGGCGAGATCAGGGTGCGGATGGTCGAGTACGGGCCGGGCTATCTGGCGGACCACTGGTGCCAGAAGGGGCATATCCTCTTCTGCCTCCAGGGAGAATTGACGACGGAGCTCGCGGACGGGCGCACCTTCGTGCTCACGCCCGGCATGAGCTATCAGGTGGCGGACGGAGCCGAGCCGCACCGGTCGCGCACGAGCGACGCCGGTGCGACCCTCTTCGTGGTGGATTGACGAGGCGATGACGGACCCGAAGGTTCTCTCGGAGAGTGTCGCGGGCCTGCTCGGCGATGCCGTGCTGGCGAGCGCGATCGCGTACGACGAGCTCACGATCGTCGTGGGCCGGGACTCGATCGTCTCGGCGCTGCGGATCCTGCGCGACGATCCCGCGACGCGGTTCGTGTCCTTCATCGACCTGTGCGGCGTGGACTACCCGGGACGGGAGGAGCGGTTCGACGTCGTCTACCACCTGCTCTCGCCCAAGCTGAACACGCGCATCCGGCTCAAGGTGACGACCGACGAGGAGACGTCGGTCCCCTCCGTGATCGACGTGTTCCCGTGCGCCAACTGGTTCGAGCGGGAGGCCTACGACCTCTACGGCATCCTGTTCTCGGGCCATCCCGACCTTCGCCGGATCCTCACGGATTACGGGTTCGACGGGCATCCGCTCCGCAAGGACTTCCCGATGACCGGCTTCGTCGAGGTCCGCTACGACGACGAGCAGAAGCGCGTCGTCTACGAGCGCGTGAAGCTCCAGCAGGAGTTTCGCTCGTTCGACTTCCTGTCTCCCTGGGAGGGGACGGACTACGTCCTGCCCGGCGACGAGAAGGCCAAGGCATCGTGATGGATACGACCGCACTCGCCGACCGCCCCGTCGCGGGGGGGCTCGCCGCCGAACGCGTCGAGCTGCTCGACAAGCGTCCCGAGGACAACGCGTCGAACGGGCTGAACGATTCGGGCACGCTCGTTCCCTCCGCCGGGCGCGAGCACGACATCCGCAACTTCTCGATCAATTTCGGACCGCAGCATCCGGCCGCGCACGGCGTGTTGCGGCTCGTGCTGGAACTCGACGGCGAGATCGTCGAGCGCGTGGACCCGCATATCGGGCTCCTGCATCGCGGCACCGAGAAGCTGATCGAATACAAGACGTACCTGCAGGCGACGCCCTATTTCGACCGGCTGGACTACGTCTCGCCGATGAACCAGGAGCACGCCTTCTGCCTGGCGATCGAGAAGCTGGTCGGCATCGAGGTACCCAAGCGCGGCCAGCTGATCCGGGTCCTGTACTCGGAGATCGGCCGCATCCTGTCCCACCTCCTGAACGTCACGACGCAGGCGATGGATGTCGGCGCCCTCACGCCGCCCCTCTGGGGCTTCGAGGAGCGCGAGAAGCTGATGGTGTTCTACGAGCGCGCCTCCGGCGCCCGCATGCACGCCAACTACTTCCGGCCCGGCGGCGTCCACCAGGACCTTCCGCTCAAGCTGATCGACGACATCTACGAGTGGTGCGACCCGTTCCTGAAGGTCTGCGACGACCTCGACGCGCTGTTCATCGGCAACCGCATCTTCAAGCAGCGCAACGTCGACATCGGCGTCGTGCCGCTCGACCAGTGCTGGAACTGGGGCTTCTCGGGCGTGATGGTGCGCGGGTCGGGCGCCGCTTGGGACCTGCGCAAGTCGCAGCCCTACGAGTGCTACGACGAGCTCGAGTTCGACATCCCGGTCGGCAAGAACTGCGACAATTACGACCGTCAGGTGATCCGCATGTTCGAGATGCGGGAATCGGTCCGCATCATGAAGCAGTGCTGCGAGAAGCTGCGCCTGCCCGAGGGCGGCGGGCCGATCACGTCGCTCGACGGGAAGATCGCGCCGCCGAAGCGCGGCGAGATGAAGCGCTCGATGGAGGCGCTCATCCATCACTTCAAGCTCTACACCGAGGGCTTCCACGTCCCGGCGGGCGAGGTCTACGCCGCCGTCGAGGCGCCCAAGGGCGAGTTCGGCGTGTATCTCGTCTCCGACGGCACGAACAAGCCGTACCGCTGCAAGATCCGGGCTCCGGGTTTCGCGCATCTCCAGGCCATGGACTTCATGTGCCGCGGCCACATGCTGGCCGACGTCTCCGCCGTACTGGGCTCGCTCGACATCGTGTTCGGCGAGGTTGATCGCTGATGTCCGTCCGTCGTCTCGCCTCCGCCGACCAGCAGCCGCCCGCCTTCGCCTTCACGGCGGAGAACGAGCGCTGGCTCGCGCAGCAGATCGCCAAGTATCCCGACGGTCGGCAGGCCTCGGCCGTGATCCCGGCGCTCTGGCAGGCCCAGAAGCAGAACGATTACTGGCTGCCCCGCAAGGCGATCGAGGCGGTCGCCGAGACGCTCGGCATGCCCATGATCCGCGTGATGGAGGTCGCGACCTTCTACACGATGTTCAACCTCGAACCGGTGGGCCGCTTCTTCGTGCAGCTCTGCGGGACGGTGCCGTGCCACGTGAAGGGCGCGATCGACCTGAAGCAGGCGCTCCTGAACAAGGTCGGCGACGAGCGGCACGTCTCGGCGGACGGGAACTTCTCCTGGCTCGAGGTCGAGTGCCTGGGCGCCTGCTGCAACGCCCCGATGGTGCAGATCAACGACGACTACTACGAGGACCTGACGCCGGACCTCCTCGTCGCCCTCCTGGACGATCTCGCGGCCGGTCGCCCCGTGAAGGTCGGCCCGCAGAACGGCCGCCACGCCTCCGAGCCGGAGGGCGCCGTGACCACGCTGCAGGATCCGGCCCTCTACGACGGGTCCGTCGTGGGGACCTGGCGGGACCGGTTCCGGGACGATCCGGTCGCGACCGGCGAGACCGAGGCCGCGACGGCCACGGGTCCGGGCGATCCGAAGCCGGCCAAGCCCGATGCCGGGCGGGCGACCGAGCGGCCCGTCACCGACACGCCCGCGACCCGGGCGGCGCAGGGCGAAGCCCCCGTCCATCCCGAGACGCGGGCGGATTCGGCCGATTCCGCCAAGAAGACGCAGACGGACGAGGCGCCCTCCGCGGAGGGCGCCAAGCCGCAGAGCGACAAGTCCTACACGGCGACGCCGTCGAAGCCCGCCGAGGGCCGGCCCGTCGCCGGGGCGGGGGGCACGACGCCCGTCGCCGGAACCCCGCCTTCGGAGGGCGCGCCCCGCGCCGAGCCGACCAAGCCCGTCGGGGCCGATCCGGACGCGTCGCCCGGTCGGCCGCCGAAGGAGTGAGCTGAACCATGGCGCTCTCCGACAAGGACCGGATCTTCACCAACCTCTACGGCTTCCAGTCGCCGGGGCTGGAGGCCGCGCGCCGTCGCGGCGCGTGGGACGGCACCAAGTTCTTCCTCGGCAAGGGGATCGACTGGATCATCGAGGAGATGAAGGCGTCGGGCCTGCGCGGCCGCGGCGGCGCCGGCTTCCCGACCGGCCTGAAGTGGTCGTTCATGCCGAAGCAGTCGGACGGACGTCCTCACTACCTCGTCGTCAACGCCGACGAATCCGAGCCCGGCACCTGCAAGGACCGGGAGATCATGCGGCACGATCCGCATCTCCTGATCGAGGGCTGCCTGCTCGCGTCCTTCGCCATGCGGGCGCATGCCTGCTACATCTACCTGCGCGGCGAATACATCGCCGAGCGCGAGGCGCTGCAGCGCGCGGTCGACGAGGCCTACGAGGCGCGGCTCGTCGGCAAGGACAACGTCCACGGCTACCCGTTCGACATCTACGTCCACCACGGGGCCGGCGCCTACATCTGCGGCGAGGAGACGGCGCTGCTGGAGAGCCTCGAGGGCAAGAAGGGCATGCCGCGGCTGAAGCCGCCGTTCCCGGCCAACATGGGCCTCTACGGCTGCCCGACGACCGTGAACAACGTGGAATCGATCGCGGTCGCCGGGACCATCCTGCGGCGGGGCGGTGTCTGGTTCGCGGGGCTCGGCACCAAGAACAACACCGGCACGAAGCTGTTCTGCATCTCCGGGCACGTGAACAAGCCCTGCAACGTCGAGGAGGAGATGGGCATCCCGTTCCGGGAACTCATCGACCGGCATTGCGGCGGCATGCGGGGCGGCTGGGACAACCTTCTCTGCTCGATCCCGGGCGGGTCGTCGGTGCCGCTCGTCCCGGCCGAGCAGATCATCGACGCCGCGATGGATTTCGACACGCTGCGGGGCCTGAAATCCGGCCTCGGCACGGCGGCCGTCATCGTGCTCGACAAGTCGACCGACATCGTGCGGGCGATCGCGCGCATCTCGTACTTCTACAAGCACGAGAGCTGCGGCCAGTGCACCCCCTGCCGCGAGGGCACGGGCTGGATGTGGCGCGTCCTCTCCCGCATGGCGGAAGGCCGGGCGCAGCGCCGCGAGATCGACATGCTGCTCGAGGTCACGACCCAGGTCGAGGGCCACACGATCTGCGCGCTGGGCGACGCCGCCGCCTGGCCGATCCAGGGGCTGATCCGCCATTTCCGTCCCGAGATCGAACGGCGCATCGACCGCTATGCGGCGAACCCGCATTCCGAGCCCGCCCTGATGGCGGCGGAGTAGGCATGTCGATCGCATTCCAGGCCGCCGCGGGGCGGGGCGGGGCTCCGGCTCCCCGTGCTCTCGACGCGGTCGAGGGTCGGGTCTCAGGCGTCGGGGCGGATCTCGCACCGATCGACGCCGCGCTCGCCGGGCCCGAGGATGGTGGCCTTCTTCAATCGGCCGGGCCGACCGAGCGCATGCAGGCGCTCGCGGCGGCGGCTGCGAACCATGAGGTGGTCCGATGACCAAGATCGTCGTCGACGGCACCGAAGTCGATGTCCCGCCGGACTTCACGCTGCTGCAGGCCTGCGAGGCGGCGGGCGCCGAGATCCCGCGCTTCTGCTTCCATGAACGGCTCTCGATCGCCGGCAATTGCCGGATGTGCCTCGTCGAGCTGAAGGGCGCGCCGAAGCCGATCGCCTCCTGCGCCTGGGGCGTGCGCGATTGCCGGCCCGGCCCGAACGGCGAGCCGCCGACGGTCGTGACCAAGTCGCCCATGGTGAAGAAGGCGCGCGAGGGGGTGATGGAGTTCCTCCTCATCAACCATCCGCTCGATTGCCCAATCTGCGACCAGGGCGGCGAGTGCGACCTCCAGGACCAGGCCATGGCCTACGGGGTCGACACCACGCGCTTCCACGAGAACAAGCGCGCCGTGCACGACAAGTACATCGGCCCGCTCGTGAAGACGTCGATGAACCGGTGCATCCATTGCACCCGGTGCATCCGCTTCGTGGCCGAGGTCGCGGGCGTGCCGGATCTCGGCGCGACGGGTCGCGGCGAGGACATGGAGATCACGACCTATCTCGAGCACGCGATGGGATCGGAGCTGCAGGCCAACGTGGCCGACCTCTGCCCCGTCGGCGCGCTGACGCACAAGCCGCAGGCCTTCAACGTGCGGCCGTGGGAGCTGCGCAAGACCTTCTCGGTCGACGTCATGGACGCGGTCGGCTCGAACATCCGGGTCGACGCCCGCGGCAAGGAGGTCATGCGCGTCCTGCCGCGCGTGAACGAGGCGATCAACGAGGAGTGGATCTCCGACAAGACGCGCCAGCATGTCGACGGCCTGCGTCTGCAGCGGCTCGACCGGCCGTTCCTGCGCGAGAACGGGCGGCTGCGCCCGGCGAGCTGGGCGGAGGCGTTCGCCGCCATCGGCGCCCGGCTGAAGGGCGTCGCGCCCGAGCGGATCGGCGCGATCG
>JAEUAC010000158.1 GCA_019695455.1 Methylorubrum extorquens
TCGGCCCCGAAGGCCGGGCGCCGGCCCCGAAGGACGGCGTTCGTCGGCCGGCCGAGGGGGCGTCAGCCGCCGGCGAGGCGGCGCATCTGGCGCGTGAGCTCGTCCTGCGAGAACGGCTTCTGGAGCACCGGCCGGTCGCGGAAGGCCTCCGCGAGGCCCACGGCCCCGTAGCCGGTCGAGAACACGAAGGGCACGCCCTTGGCGGCCAGCGCCTCGGCCACGGGATAGCTCTCCTCGCGCCCGACGTTCACGTCGAGGATCGCGTAGTCGACCGCGTCGGCCGCCAGGAGGTCCAGCGCCTCGGCGATCCGGCCGGCCGGGCCGACGACCTCGCAGCCGAGATCCATCAGCATGTCCTCGATCAGCAGCGAGATCGCGACTTCGTCCTCGACCACGAGAACGCGCGAGCCCGCCAGATCCTTGGGCGTCGATGTCATATCCTGCCATTCCAACGGAGATCGGCCGCCTTCCATCCGGACGAGCCGCTCCGCCGGAGCAGGTGCCTTAGGGTAGTCGAGCATCGCAGCACGGCAAGCTCGACGAGCCTTGCCGGGGATCTCGGCGGACGCAGTGTCACGGCCCCGCTTAACCGCCCCGCGCAGGATTTGACAGCCCCCGTTCAGCCACGACGTTCCCGCATGGTTCACGATTGGGCGAAAGACGGATTTCCGGCACGGCCGGCGCGGCTCGACAGTCCGGCCGGCTTCGGGCCATGGTCCGGCCGGCTCGAACCTGAACGAAAAGCCGCAACGGGAGACAACGTCATGAGGTCATTGGTCGTCGCGACCGCGTTCGGCGCGACTTTGCTGTCGACGGCGGCGCTCGCCCAGGGCGTGAAGATCGGCATGACGCTGTCCAGCACGGGACCGGCCGCCTCGCTCGGCATCCCGGAGGCGAACACGGCCAAGATCCTGCCCAAGGAGATCGGCGGCATCCCGGTCGAGGCGATCGTGCTCGACGACGGGTCGGATTCCACCCGCGGCGTCGCCAACACGCGCAAGCTCCTGACCGACGAGAAGGTCGACGTCATCGTCGGCTCCTCGACCACGCCCGTCTCGCTCGCCATGCTGGAGGTCGCCAGCGAGATGAAGACGCCCATGATCTCGCTCGCGGCCTCCGCCGCGATCGTGTCGCCCATGGACGACAAGCGCCGCTGGGTCTTCAAGACGCCGCAGAACGACCGCCTGATGGCGGACGCCATCGTGGACCACATGGCGGCCGCCAAGGTGAAGAGCGTCGCCTTCATCGGCTTCAACGACGCCTACGGCGACGGCTGGCTGAACGTCGTGACGCCGGCCCTCAAGGCGAAGGGCATCGAGCTCGTCGCGAGCGAGCGCTACTCGCGCTCCGACACGAGCGTGACGGGCCCGGTCCTCAAGCTGATGACGTCGCGGCCCGAGGCCGTCCTGATCGCGGGCTCCGGCACGCCGGCCGCCCTGCCTCAGAAGACGCTCAAGGAGCGGGGCTACGCGGGCAAGATCTACCAGACGCACGGCGTCGCGAACGCGGACTTCCTCCGCGTCGTCGGCAAGGACGGCGAGGGCACCATCCTGCCGGCCGGCCCGGTCCTCGTCGCCGCGCAGCTGCCGGATTCGAACCCGGTCAAGAAGGCCGGCCTCGAATACGTGCAGAAGTACGAGTCGATGTTCGGCGCGAACTCGGCCTCGACCTTCGGGGCCCATTCCAACGACGCGCTCGTGCTCCTGCAGGCCGCCATCCCGGTCGCCGCCAAGGCCGCCAAGCCCGGCACGCCCGAGTTCCGCGCCGCGCTCCGCGACGCGCTCGAGGGCCTGAAGGACGTGGTCTACAGCCAGGGCGTCGTGACCATGACGCCCGACGACCACGTGGGCCAGGACAAGCGCGCCCGCGTGATGGTCACGATCGAGAACGGCGCCTGGAAGCTGATCCCCGACACGGGCATGTGAGCCGGGTCCGCCGACACCCGCTCCGGCGCGTGCGGGCGCGGCCGTCTCCCCCTCGCGGGAGACGGTCGGCCCCGCGGGGCGGGTTCGACGGGGCCGCCTCGTGACACAGGGGGCCGCCGCCACCATATTCCGCTCCGACCCATTCGCCAGGAGCGCCCCCCATGTTCTCCCTCTTTCGCAAGAAGACGGACCTGCCCTCGGCCGCCGACGCGCTGCCCGGCCGGCCGGACCCGGTCCCGACCGCCGACGCCCACCACGTCTCCCACCGCGCCCTGAAGGGCCCCTACCCGGCCGGGTTCGAGACGGCCGTGTTCGGCATGGGCTGCTTCTGGGGCGTGGAGCGCATCTTCTGGAAGCTGCCCGGCGTCCACGTGACGGCCGTCGGCTACGCGGCGGGCCACACGCCGAACCCGACCTACGAGGAGGTGTGCTCCGGCCTGACCGGTCACAACGAGGTCGTGCAGGTCGTCTACGACCCGCAGGCGATCTCGTACGAGCAGCTCCTCAAGGCGTTCTTCGAGGGGCACGATCCGACGCAGGGCATGCGGCAGGGCAACGACGTGGGCACGCAGTACCGGTCCGGCATCTACGTGACGAGCGAGGCCCAGCGCGGCGCCGCCGAGGCCGCGAAGGCGGCCTACGACAGCGAGCTCAAGGCGCGCGGCTTCGGCCCGGTCACGACGGAGATCGTCGAGGCCGGCCCGTTCTACTTCGCCGAGACCTACCACCAGCAATACCTCGCCAAGAACCCGGGCGGCTATTGCGGGCTCGGCGGCACGGGCGTGAGCTGCCCGGTGGGCGTCGGGATCGCCGCCTGATGCAGCCGGTCGCAGCACCGCCGGCCCGCCGGAGCGCGGGCCGACGCGTCGAGCGGGGGGTCGAGCGGTTCATCTTCGGCAGCCGCTGGCTGCTGGCGCCCTTCTATTGCGGGCTCGTGATCGCGCTCCTGGTGCTGCTCGCGAAGGCGGCCCAGGAGCTCTGGCACTTCGTCTCGCACGCCCTGACGGCCACGGAGGCCGAGACGATCCTGGGCGTGCTGACGCTGATCGACCTCACCTTCACGGGATCGCTCATCATCATCGTCGTCTTCTCGGGCTACGAGAACTTCGTGTCGAAGATCGACGTCGACACGACCGAGGACTGGCCGGAATGGATGTCGAAGATCGACTTCACGGGCCTCAAATTGAAGCTGATGTCGTCCATCGTGGCGATCTCGGCCATCCAGCTCCTGAAGATCTTCATGGACCTGAAGAACATCACGGACCGCGAGATCATGTGGTACGTGGTGCTGCATGTCGTCTTCGTGGTCTCGGGCCTCATGTTCGCCTGGACCGACCGCATCGGCGAGGGCGGCCACAAGAGCCAGCCGCCCGAGCCGCACCTTTGACGCGTATGCGCGTCAGCCGACGCGCTTGAAGAAGAAGGTGGCGCCGGCCGGCACCCCGTCGGGCGACAGGGCGTAGCCCGGGATCGTGCCGATCGGCGTCCAACCGCAGGCGCGGTAGAGGGCGTCGCCCGCGCTTCCCTCCTCCGTGTCGAGGCAGAGGAGCGTGCGGCCGGCGCGCCGCGCCTCCTCCTCGGCCGTGTCGAGCAGGGCGCGGCCGAGCCCGCGGCGCCGCGCCGACGAATGGACCAGCATCTTGCCGATGTCGGCCCGGTGCGGCTGGTTCGGCTGGTGCGCGAAGGTGAGGACCACGGTCCCGAGCAGCCGGTCGTCCTCGACGGCGACGAACAGGCGCCGGCTCCCCTCCGCGACGCCCGGCAGCTGCCCCCGCCAGAACACGTGGCCGTCCGTCTGCGAGAACCCCGCGAGGAAGTTGACCGAGGCGCCCTGCGCCACCGCGTCCACGAGGAGGTCGGCGAGGTCGGGCAGGCGCAGCTCGGCCTCGGCTGCGTCCAGCTGGCGGATGATCATGGACGGGCGGCTCCGGGCGAGAGGACGGCCCGAGCCTCGCGGCGGGACGGGCCCGCCGTCAAGGCGCGACGAGCACCTGGCGGCATTCCGCCGGCAGCGCCGCGACGCTCATGGGCGGGCGCGGCCTGCCGGGCACCGGATTCAGCATGGAGGGCGTGAACCAGCGGTCGAGCTCCGCCCCGCAGCCCTCGTCGCCCGACGGCGGGTCCTGCTCCTGGCAGCCGGATTGCCCGTCCGGGCAGGCGAGGCGGACGTGGAAATGGTAGTTGTGCCCCCACATGGGCCGCACCTTGGCGAGCCAGGCGCGGTCGCGGCCGGCGTCGCGGCAGAAGGCCCGCTTGATGGCCGCGTTGACGAAGATGCGCTCGACGTCCGGCGAGGAGGCGGCCGCCTTCACGACCCGCAGGTGGCCCTCCGTGTAGCGGTTCCGATCGACGTCGAGCCGGTCCGGCCGCACGAGGTTCGTCGCCGACATCTCCTCGCGCTCGGCCCGGCTCAGCTCCCGGTCCGGCATCGGCGTCAGCCAGATGTCGGCGTCGAGCCCGACCTGATGGGAGGCGTGGCCGGTCAGCATCGGGCCGCCGCGCGGCTGCGACATGTCGCCGACGAGGATGCCGGGCCAGCCCGCGACGGACGGCACGCGCGCGGCGAAGCGCTCGAGCCAGGAGACGAGCGCCGGATGCGCCCAGTTGCGGTTCCGCGACAGCCGCATGACCTGCCAGGTGTCGCCGTTGACGGGCAGCGCCCGGGCGCCCGCGAGGCAGCCGCGCGAGTAGAAGCCGATGGCGCGGGCCTGGAGCGAGGCGGGCGCCCGGGCCCGGCCGAAGAGCTCCTTGGCGGGGGTCGCGGGATCGTCCGGGTTCGCCAGCGGCGGCAGCGGCTTCGGGTTGACGCTGCCGCGATCCTGCCCGGCGGCCGCGCCCGCGGCGAGAAGGGCGGCGGCGAGGGCCGCGACACGGAGGCGATTCGATCCCATGCCGGCACGGTAGCCCAACCCGGCGCCGGGCCGAACCGGACGCGGCGCCGGGTTGGGCTACC
>JAEUAC010000213.1 GCA_019695455.1 Methylorubrum extorquens
CACCAACCAGATCGTGGTGCGCGGCCGCGTCGGCGAGCATCGCGGCGTCGCGGCCGCGCACCACGATCTGGTTGGTGAAGCCGGTCGGCGCGTAGGACGGGTAGGAGCCGATCGAGAGCGCCGGGAAGCGCTCGGCCACCGCCTTCAGGCCGGCGGCGTAGAGGCCCTCGGGCAGGCCCGAGGCGTCGATCGTCTCCGACAGGACCTTGGCGCCCGTGACGAGGCCCGGCGCCACGTTGTCGAGCATGGCCTGCATGATGGCCGGCACGCCCGCCATGACGATCACGTTGCCGATCCGGAAGCCCGGCGCGCGGGAGATCGGGTTCTCGACGAGTTCCGCGCCGGCCGGGATGCGGGCCATGCGCAGGCGCGCCTCGTTCAGGTCCTCGCGCTTCATGCGCATCAGCATCTGGTCCACCGCGCGCTGGTCGACGTCGATCGAGACGCCGAAGGCCTTCGCCACGCAATCGGCCGTGATGTCGTCGTGCGTGGGGCCGATGCCGCCCGTCGTGAAGAGGTAGGTGTAGCGCGACCGCAGCGCGTTCACGGCCGTCACGATCTCCTCCTCCACGTCGGGCACCACCCGCACCTCGCGCAGGTCGATGCCGAGCCCCGTCAGGTACTCGGCGCTGTAGCCGATGTTCTTGTCCTTGGTCCGCCCGGACAGGATCTCGTCGCCGATGACGAGGATGGCGGCCGTGATCACGGTGTCGGTCATGGTCGGGATCCCTCCGCAGGTCGTTCGAAGACGAGATTGAGCCGCGTCCGCGCGACGATGCGATAGCCGGTCCGGGCGAGCAGGGCCGGCAGGTCCGCCTGCCAGCGGCTCTCGCCGTCCTCCACGATGAGGAGGCGGGGCAGGAGCGCGGCCGGCGCGTCGCGCAGGAAGGGTTCCAGGATGAGATCCTCGGCCCCCTCGACGTCGAGCTTCGCCGCGTCCACGTGATCGAAGCCCTCCCGCTCGACGAGATCGAGGAGGGTGTGCGCCTCGACCCGCAGGGAGCCGGCGGCGCTCGACGTCACGATCTTGACGCTCGATTCGCCCGCGTTCCGCGGATCGACGAAGAGCGTGACCGGGCCGGGCTTGTCGGCGACCGCGCAGGCCAGGGCCTTCACGGTCGAGAAGGCGTTCAGCCGGATGTTGAACGACAGGCGCGCGAAGATGTCCGGCTGCGGCTCGATCGCGAGGACCCGGCAATCCGGCCCCGCCCGGGACGCGACGAACAGCGCGTAGGCGCCCACGTTGGCCCCGATGTCCAGGAAGACGAAGCCCGGCCCGATGGCGGCCTCGAGCATCGCGAGTTCGGTCGCGTCGAAATGCGTGGGCGCGAACAGCATCCGCTTTTCGCAGATGTTGGCGTAGGGCCGCACCCGCATGCGGAAGCCGAGGGCCTCCGTGTCGACGGGCTGGCCCTTCATGCGCCGCATGGCGACGCGCCGGAGCGCCAGCATGCAGCGGCGGCCGAGCCAGCTGTCGGGCATGGCCCGCGCGAGGCCGATCAGGCGGCGGACGATCCCGCGCGGCGCGTAGGTGCCGAACGCGGCGGACTCTGTCATTCGGATCGGATCGGGGCTAGGAACGGATCGGCGGCTCATCGCACCCGACCGGTCCGGTCGCAACCCTGGCCCGCCTCGAAGCCGTGTCCGGCACCCGGGTGCCGCACCCTCCGCAGCCCGTCGCAGCGGCGCCCACCGCGTCGCGCAGCCAGGTCCCATGAGCTACGACACGAGCACCAAGGTCGAGAGCCGCCGGTCGGCCGAGCCCCCGCTGCACGGGCCGGAGGCGTTCGAGGGCATGCGCCGCGCGGGCCGCCTCACGGCCGAGGCGCTGGACCTCCTGGTGGACCTCGTCCAGCCGGGCGTCACGACGCAGGCGCTCGACGAGGCCGTCGCGCACTTCGCCCGGGACCACGGCGCCTACAGCGCCACGCTCCTCTATCGGGGCTACCGGCACTCCATCTGCACGTCGATCAACCACGTCGTGTGCCACGGCATGCCGAACGACAAGCCGCTGCGCGAGGGCGACATCCTCAACATCGACGTGACGCTGCTCCTCGACGGCTGGCATGGCGATTCGAGCCGCATGTACTTCGTCGGCGACGTGCCCCGGAAGGCGTCGCGCCTCTGCGACGTGACCTACGAATGCCTGATGCGCGGCATCGACGCCGTGCGGCCCGGCCGGACGACCAACGCGATCGGGGCGGCCATCCAGTCCTTCGCCGAGCGCGAGCGCTGCTCGGTCGTGCGCGACTTCTGCGGCCACGGCCTCGGGCGGGTCTTCCACGACGCGCCGACGATCCTCCACTACGTCGAGCCGAACTACGACGTGCCCCTGAAGGCCGGCATGCTGTTCACGGTCGAGCCGATGATCAATCTCGGCAAGCCGCAGGTGAAGGTCCTGTCCGACGGCTGGACGGCCGTCACGCGCGACCGGTCGCTCTCCGCCCAGTTCGAGCACACGGTCGGCGTGACGGAGACCGGCGTCGAGATCTTCACGCTCTCGCCGAAAGGCTGGCACAAGCCGCCCTACAGCCTCGCCCCCTGACGGGACCCGCGCCCGTGTCCTCCCCGCCGGACGAGCCGCACCATCTCGGCCATCGCGACCGGCTGCGGGCCCGCTTCGCGGAGGCGGGCGACGACGCGCTGGCGGATTACGAGTTGCTCGAGCTCGTCCTGTTCCGCTCCATCCCGCGGCGGGACGTGAAGCCGCTCGCGAAGACCCTGATCCGCCAGTTCGGCTCCTTCGCGGAGGTCCTGTCGGCGCCGATCGCCCGGCTGCGGGCCGTGGACGGCATGGGCGAGAGCGCCGCGCTCGACATGAAGATCGTGGAGGCCTCGGCGCGCCGCCTCGCCAAGGGGGCCGTCGCCAAGCGGCCGGTCCTGTCCTCCTGGTCGAGCGTGCTCGACTATTGCCGCACCGCCATGGCCTTCGCCGAACGGGAGCAGTTCCGCATCCTGTTCCTCGACAAGCGCAACGCGCTGATCGCCGACGAGGTGCAGCAATCCGGCACCGTCGACCACACGCCGGTCTATCCGCGCGAAGTGGTGAAGCGGGCGCTGGAGCTATCGGCGACGGCGCTGATACTGGTCCACAACCATCCGTCCGGCGATCCCACGCCATCGCGCGCCGATATCGAGATGACCA
>JAEUAC010000365.1 GCA_019695455.1 Methylorubrum extorquens
GAAGCGGCGGCGTCCGGACGGCGCCGGTCCCAGGGGCGGGGGCGGCGGGCCGACGGGCTTCGGCGTCGCGCCGATTACCCGCAGCGATTGCAGTTCGAGCGACGTCACCGGCACGAGCCCGATCCAGGACGGGAGCTGCGCGGGCGACAGCGTGCCGATGGCGCGCGCCGTGGCCGAGCCGTTGTGGCGGAGCGGCAGAACCAGGATCTCGAGCGCGAGGCGGGCGCCGTCCGCGTTCACGCCGATGAGCCCCGCCACGACCGGCGCGGCCTCGCCGAGCACGGGATCGAGCAGGCTCTCGGCCTCGGCCGCCCGGTCGAGCGGCCAGAGCGCCGCGAAGGGCATGTCCTTCAGGTCCTGCCCGAACAGCGACGCGCAGCGCGTGCCGGCCAGCCGGAACGCGGCCGACCCGTCGGACCGCGCGCCGAGGATGAAGGTGTCGGCCAGGACCTGGCGGATGTCGCCGGGCCTGATCTCGGAGCGCTCGGGCGCGCTCCGCTCGCCGCGGAGCCGGTCCCAATAGGCGAAGAGCAGCCGGGAGGTGGCGTGTTTCATGGTGCGTCTCGGATCCGGACGCCGAGTCCCGGGACGGGACGCCGTCACCGGGACGGGCGGCCCGCCGTGGAACGACGGCAGGTGTTCCACGCCCACCGCGCAGCCGACATGCCGCCCGGTCCGCCGTCCCCGGGATCCTTGCCGAAGGGTTAACGGCGCGGGCGCGCGATCCGCGACGGGTGCCGCGCGGCGTCGGGCGGGCTTGCGGGTCGGCCCCGCATGGCGGAGGAGGGCGCGATGCCCTCAGACCTCACCCCGCCCGGGCGCCCCCGCGAACCCGCCTTCGCCATGCCCGGCGGGCTCGTCGCCGCCATCGCGGTGCTGCTCCTCATCCACGCGGCGCGGGCCGGGCTGTCGGACCTGACGGACCTCCGGCTCGTGCTGGACCTCGGCTTCGTGCCGTCCCGGCTCTCCGTCGCGATCGGCTGGACCGACGTCGCGGCGGCCGTCCAGGCGGCCGGCGAGGGCCTGGCGGACCCGGAGGTCGCGGCCGCCCGGGGCGCGCTCGCGGGCTACGTGCTCGAGACGGGCGGCGCCCGGCCCTGGACGCTCCTCACCTACGCGGTCCTGCACGGGTCCTGGATGCATGTCGGGCTGAACTGCCTCTGGCTCGCGGCCTTCGGCACGCCCGTCCTGCGCCGCCTCGGCGCCCTCCGGGCCCTGGCGCTCGCGGCCGCGTCGTCGGTCGCGGGGGCGCTGCTGTTCTGGGTCTTGAACCCGCTCGGCTCGCAGGTCCTCATCGGCGCGTCCGGCGCCGTCTCCGGCTTCATGGGGGCGGCGGCGCTCTTCGTCTTCGCGACGCCGGCCATCCCGGGCCTCGTGCCGCCGCGCGGGGCGGCCGCCGCCTACGGCCGGCTCCTGCGGAACCGCTCGGCGCTGATGTTCCTCGGCATCTGGTTCGTCATGAACCTCGTCGTGGGCCTGCTGGGCGGGCCGCTCGGCATCGTCGAGGGCGGGATCGCCTGGGAGGCGCATATCGGCGGCCTGCTCGCGGGCCTCCTCCTCTTCCCCCTGCTCGATCCCGCCTGACCGCGCGACCCCGGCTGTCTCCGCCGGATGGCCAGCTTGCCAGGGCGCCATCCGGGCCTATCCTCCGCCGCAGGCCCGCGGAGGGCGCGATCAGGGAGGCCGACATGAGCGTGGAAACCATCCTCGCCAAGAAGGGGCGCGACGTGGTGACGATCGGGGCGGACCGGCTCCTGTCGGACGCGATCGACCTGCTCGGGAGCCGCCGCATCGGCGCGGCCGTGGTGACGGGTGCGGACGGCGCGCTCGCGGGCATCCTGTCCGAGCGCGACGTGCTGCGGGCGGTGGCCCACCGGGGCGCGGCCGCGCTCGACGACGGCGTCGCCGAGCACATGACGGCGAACGTCGTCACCTGCGGCCCCTCCACGGGCATCGACACGCTGATGAGCCTGATGACGGAGGGCAAGTTCCGCCACCTGCCCGTGATCGAGGACGGCCGGCTCGCGGGCCTCGTCTCCATCGGCGATCTCGTGAAGCACCGGCTCGCCGAGGTGGAGGCCGAGCACCAGGCGCTGCGCGACTACATCGCCACGGCCTGAGGCGGCCGGCCCCCCGCCGCTCACCCCGGCGAAGGCCGGGGCTCGGCGCTCAGAGCGCCACGGCCTGGCCCGGCGCCCCCGCGGCGGGCAGGCGCTCGGCGGCGCTGAGGAGGTCGCGCAGGTCGGGGAGGGCGCGCGTGGCGGCCTGCCGGCCGAGCTCCACGGCCTCGGCGGCCCGGTGGAACTCGAACAGGCCGATCTCGGCGAGCTTCGGCGAGATCATGGCGTCCGGCGGGTCCCCCGCGAGGCGGGAGCGCGAGATGCGGTCCTGCGTGATGTTGAACGCGTCGATCATCACGGCCGCGAGGCCCGGCGCGGGCGCGACGGAGCCGCCGTTCCGTCGCGGCCGGAGCCGCAGCGGCCCGTCGAAGAAGGACGGGAAGAAGCCCGGCCGCCGTCCCTCCTCGACCTCGGCGGGCTCGGTCTCGTGGGCGTCCGGCGCCCGCTCGCCGCCCTGGATCACGGTGCCGCGCAGCCGCACGTCGTTGTTCAGGTTCACGCAGATCACGATGTCGGCCCCGAAGGCCCGCGCCAGCGTGACCGGGACCGGGTTCACGAGCGCTCCGTCCATCAGCCAGCGCCCGCCGACCCGCACCGGGTCGAACACGCCCGGCAGCGCGTAGGAGGCCCGCATCGCCTCGACGAGCGGCCCCTTGGTGAGCCAGATCTCGTGGCCGGTGACGAGCTCCGTCGCGACGCTCGCGAAGCGGACGGGCAGGTCCTCGATCCGCCGCTCGCCGAGGTCGAGCTCGAGGAGCTTGCGCAGCCGGTGGCCGCCGATGAGCCCGGAGCCGATGTGGAAGTCGAGGAGCCCCATGACGCGGCGCTTCGTCAGCCCGTGCGCGAAGTCGGAGATCGCGCCGAGCTTGCCCGCCGCCCAGCATCCGCCGACGACCGCCCCGATGGAGCAGCCCGCGACGACGTCCGGCCGGATGCCCTCCCGGTCCAGCACCTCCAGCACGCCGAGATGCGCCCAGCCCCGCGCCGCCCCGCCGCCGAG
>JAEUAC010000052.1 GCA_019695455.1 Methylorubrum extorquens
CCGCGTCGGCGACCACCGGGGCGGTCGTAGGCTCGGCCGGTCTGGCGGCCGGCGTCGTCACGTCCCAGGGGGCGGGCGGGATCTCGCTCGCGATCTCGGTGGGCCGCCCGGGCGGCAGCGGAGCGGCGGCCTTGCGGACCCGCATGCGCCTGACCGCCGGACGGGGCGCCTCGATCGAGACCCCGTCGGCCTCGTCGAACGGCGCGTCGGGCGCAGCGTGAGCCGTCGCCGAGCACAGCATTGTCAGGGCGACACCGCCCAGAGCCCACCGTCCGTTCATTCACTCAACCGGGTTGACCTCAGCTGCCCCCGTTCGGTCCCGAATGGGGCCGAAGAGCGGCACGATTCCTTCACCATGCCCGAACGGCCGCGTTTCCCAAAGGATTGTGACTGATCCGCAACGATGGGTCAGCGCGCGAACAGATCGGGCCGGCGCAGCCGCAACGCCTGATAGAGGCAGAGCGTCTTCATGTCGTCGAGCGCGCCGGTCTCGGCGATCCGGGCGAGGTCCGGCAGCGCGACCTCGACCACCTCGATCCGCTCGTTCTCGTGGGCGAGGCCGCCTCCGTTCCCGCGCCGGTCCGCCTCGGAGAACGCCGCGAGGAAGAGGTGCATCCGCTCCGTCGAGACGCCGGGCATGGACCAGACGAGGCCGACGCTTTCCAGAGGCCCGAGCGCCAGGCCGACCTCCTCCTCCGCCTCCCGTCGGGCGCCCGCCTCCGCGTCCGCCTCCTCGAGGAGGCCCGCGGGGCATTCGAGAACCGCCTCCTGGCCGGCCGCGTGGAAGGCGGGCGTGCGGAACTGCCGGACGAGCAGCGCGACTCCGCGCTCGGGATCGTAGGGCAGCACCGCGACGGCCGGGCCGTGCTCCTCGATCTCGCGCCGGATCTCGACGCCGTCGGGGAGGCGGACGGTCGCGATGTGGAAGCTCGCCCAGCCGAGATGCCGGGTATCGAGTTTCAGGATGGCATGGCTCAAGGACCGGGCGCCGACGGAGCCCGGTCGGCCGAGCCCGGACGTCCTGCCCCGGCCGGCCGTCGAGCGCAAACCGCGCCGGTCAGTCGATGCGGATGTCGGCGGGGTCGAAATCCGGCTTCGGATAGCGCGGCGCCATGTCCTCGAGCGTGCGCCGCACGAGCCCCGCGACGAGCGCGTTCCGCGCCCATTTGCGGTCGGCCGGCACGACGTACCAGGGCGCGATCTTGGTGGACGTGCGGACCAGGACCTCCTGGTAGGCGGCCTGGTACTCGTCCCAGTGCCGGCGATCCTCGACGTCGCCGGGATCGAACTTCCACGTCTTCTCGGGATCGTCCAGGCGGGCGCGGAGGCGCTCGCGCTGCTCGTCCTTGGAGATGTGCAGCATGATCTTCAGGATCGTCGTCGAGGAGGCGACCATCTCCTCGAACTCGACGATCTGCCGGAAGCGTCGCTCGATCGTCTCCGGATCGGCGAGCTTGCGGACGCGGCCCACCAGCACGTCCTCGTAATGGGAGCGGTTGAAGACGCCGATCAGGCCGCGGCGGGGGCAGGCGGCGTGGATCCGCCACAGGAAGTCGTGGGCGAGCTCCTCCGGCGTCGGGCGGCCGAAGGCCGTCACCGCGAGGCCCATCGGCCCGGTGCGGCCGAACACGCCGCGGATCGTCCCGTCCTTGCCGCTCGTGTCCGTCCCCTGGAGGATGACGAGGAGGGCGTGCCGCCGCTCGGCGAACAGCTTCTCCTGCCACTCCGCGATGGAATCGGCGTCGGCCGCGAGCCGCTCCTTCGCCTTCTCCTTGTCGCCGACCAGAGAGGTGTCGCGCGGATCGACGTCCGCGAGCGACCAGTCGCGCCCCGGCGGGACGACGAGCGCCTTGCGGGGATCCGTCATGGGCGCTGCCGCTCCCGGGCCTCGCTCCGGCGCATCGGCATCGCGTCGATCTCCTCGAACAGGGTCGCCGCCGCCAGCGGGCGGTCCGACCTGAGCTTCGCGCCGCCGTCCTTGCCGACGAGGATCGCGGCGAAGGCGTCCGGCGCCACGCCGAACCTGCGGCGG
>JAEUAC010000161.1 GCA_019695455.1 Methylorubrum extorquens
GCGACAGCGGCTGGGAGATCGTGAACACGATCTCCCGCACGCTCGCCACCTTCGGGGGCCTTCCCATGGAAGGCCTCACGATCGAGGAGGCGCACGTCATGAAGGATCTCATCGAGGCCTACGACCGGGGCAATCAGGCCGACCGCACCCGCGACCGCCCGCCCTCGCGCGGATTCGCGGCCGGCACCGACGGCCTGGCCGCCGCCCTGTAGCCTATCTGATCTTGCGCCACGCGCCCCGGCGCCCGCCTACGGATCGGCGGGGAACGCCGGCACGAGGCCGGCCGTGACCGTCGGTGGAACTCTCCGAACCTGCTGTCGGAGCCGGCAGGCACCCCGCACTCAGTGCCGGGCCTGACCCGGCCATCCACGCCGCGCCGCAGCATCACGGCCACGACCGCTCAGCCACGGATGAGCGTGGGAGGCCCGCACGCGGCCGGAAGACATGCCGTCGGGATGGATCGACGCCGCCCAGCGACGGCTCCCCGGGAGAGGCCGCCGGCGCGAGGCTCAGGCCGTTCCGAGGCGGGCGTGGGAGCGGCGCTGGACGACCACCACGGTGCGGCGGCCGGCCTGGATGGAGGAGGTGCGCGTCGGGAGCGAGCGCCGCATGTGGGTCCGCACCTGATCCTCGGGCACGCCCATCAGGCCGGCCGCGATCTCCACCTGCGAGTCGAGATCGTCCGTGAGCCCCTCGGCCGCGAAGATCGCCTCGTCGAGGGTCGGCGGTTCGCGACGCACGCGGGGGAGCGGGCGCTGCGGCTTCGGGGAGGTTGTCACGTCTCGTCCTCGTCGATGCGACCGCCCGGGGAGCGGGCGTGCTGCATTGCAGCATAACCGGTCCCGCTTGTCGAGGTTCCGCCGTCAGGCGGCCCGCGCGAGGCCTGGCTTCTCGATAGGCATCGATCGGGCCACGCTGTCCGCCGCGATCTCGGCCGTGGCGGCCGACAGCGTCCAGCCGAGATGGCCGTGGCCCGTGTTGTAGAAGATGCCGGGCCGGGACCCGGGGCCGACCCGGGGCAGCATCCCGGGCATCATGGGCCGCAGTCCGCTCCAGGCCACCACCCGATCGGTGGCGACCTGCGGGAACTGCTCGCGCGTCCAGCGCACGAGCGGCTGGATGCGGTCGTGCCGGATGTCGCGGTTGAAGCCGTTGAACTCCGCCGTGCCCGCCACCCGGAACCGGTCGCGCCCGAGGCGGCTCGTGACGATCTTGGTCGCGTCGTCGAGGATCGAGACGTTCGGGGCGGCGTCCTGGCTCTCGGGCGTGTGCAGGTGCACCGTGATGGAATAGCCCTTCACCGGGTAGATGTTGACGCGGTCGCCGAGCGCCGCCGCGAGGTCGCGGCTGGCCGTGCCGGCGCAGACGACCACGCCGTCGACCTCCACGGGCTCCCAGCGCTTGACCCGCACGCCGCCGTCGTCGCGGCTGACCGGCAGCCAGCGCACCAGCCAGCCCGTGCCGCCCGGCACCGGCTCGACCGCCTCGATGGCCGAATCGTAGCGGAACTGCACGCCCCGGCGGGCGCAGGCCTCCGCCAGGCCGCGCGTGAACTTGTGGATGTCGCCCGTCGCGTCCGAGGGCGTGAAGAAGCCGCCGTGATAGCGGCCGCGAAGCGTGGGCTCGATCGAGCGGATCTCGTCGGGCGTGACCGCATGCCGGTCGAGCCCGCCCTCCTTCAGGAGGAGGTTCACCTTCGCGGCCTTCTCGTAGGACGGCCTGTCCCGGTAGAAGTGGAGGATGCCGCGGCGCTCCAGGTCGAACTGGATGCCCTCGCGCTCGGCCAGCCGCTCCATGTGCTCGCGGGCCGCGATGGCGAGCCGGACGGTCTCGACCGTGTTGGCCCTGTAGTTCCGGATCTGGGCGATGAACTCGGCCATCCAGGAATACTTGTGCCAGGACGGTTTGGGATTGACGAGGAGCGGCGCGTCCCGCCGCGTCATCCATTTCAGGCCCTGCAGGATGGTCGACGTCTTGTTCCAGACCTCGGCGTTGGAGGCCGAGAGCTGACCGCCGTTGGCGAAGGACGTCTCCATGCCGGCGTAGCGGTGCTGGTCGAAGACGGTGACGTCGTAGCCGCGCTCGGCGAGCGCGTAGGCCGTGGTGACGCCGGTGATCCCGGCTCCGATGACGGCGATGTGGGGCATGGTGCTGGCCTCGTGACGTGCGCATACGGACCGGTGCCCGGTCCCAGCGCCCCATCTGTCACGGTACCTGAGAGCGTGGCCCCGCCGCCGCAGCGGCCGGGCTTACCCCTTCGGTGGGCGCCTCGGGGGCGCCTCTCTCCAGATCGTCCTGACGGCACGGTTCCGGGTGCCTGAGAGTTTCCGGGGCGGTTGCTCCGTCGGCGCCGGGTCCGCCCGAAGGCTCCCCGGTCTCTCCCATGTCGTCTTGGCGGACGATCGACGGGTACCCTGCCGCACGGTCGGCGGCAACCCGGGGGCTGCCCGCTCCCGCGCCATGGTGCGCGGAAAGATGAGGCGCCGCGGCACGCGCCGGCTGCGCCGGGGGTGCGCCACCGGGCTGCGCCGCACCGCGTCTTGACGCGGGACGCCCGGGCGCGGCACCCCGGCGGGAACGGGAGGACGCGCATGGCCGGGGACACGGGGCGGAGGACGGGGCCGCTCGCCGGCCTGCGCGTGATCGAGCTCGCCGGGATCGGACCGGGCCCGTTCTGCGCCATGATGCTGGCCGACGCGGGAGCGGACGTCCTGCGGATCGACAGGCCCGATCCGAGCGGCCTCGGGCTGGACCTCCCCGCCCGGTTCGACGTGTGCGGCCGCAGCCGCCGCTCCGTCGCGCTGGACCTGAAGCACCCCGACGCGGTCGCCTGCATCCTGGACCTCGTCCGCGGCGCCGACGCCCTGATCGAGGGGTTCCGGCCGGGCACGACGGAGCGGCTGGGCCTCGGTCCCGAACCCTGCCTGTCGGCCAATCCGCGCCTCGTCTACGGGCGCATCACGGGCTGGGGCCAGGACGGGCCGCTGGCGCGGGCGGCCGGGCACGACCTCAACTACATCGCGCTCGCCGGCGCCCTCCAGGCGATCGGGCCGGCGGACGGCGTGCCCGTGCCGCCGCTCAACCTCGTCGGCGATTACGGCGGCGGCGGCATGCTGCTCGCCTTCGGCATGGCGGCCGCGCTCGCCCACGCCGCCCGCACGGGCACGGGTCAGGTGGTGGACGCCGCCATGGTGGACGGCGCCTCCACCCTGATGGCGATGTTCCACGGCCTGCGGGCCGCAGGCCAGCACGGCGAGGCGCGCGGCACGAACCTGCTCGACGGCGGCGCGCCGCACTACGCGACCTACGCCTGCCGGGACGGCCTCCACGTCGCGGTCGCGCCCATCGAGGCGAAGTTCCGGCGCGTCCTCGCGGGGGCGCTCGACCTCCCGGCCGACACGTTCGACGGCCTCGCCGATCCCGCGACCTGGCCGGAGGCGAGCGCGCGGCTCGCCGCCCTCTTCGCCGGCCGGGACCGAGCCGAATGGTGCGCGCTCCTCGAAGGCACCGACGCCTGCGTCGCGCCCGTCCTCACGCTCGCCGAGGCGGCCGAGCATCCCCATGCCCGCGCCCGGGGCGCGTTCGCGACCGTGGACGGGCTCGTCCAGCCGGCGCCGGCGCCCCGCTTCTCGGCGACGCCCTCCGGCGCGCCCACCCCGACCGAACCGCCCGGCGCGAGCACGCAGGCCGCGCTGATCGACTGGGGGCTGCCGCCCGAGCGCGTGGCCTCCCTCCTCGCGAGCGGCGCCGCCGGCGCCCGCGCGACCGCCTGAAGGATCCCCCAATGCGCTCCATGCTCTTCGTGCCGGGCGACAGCCCGAGGAAGTTCGACAAGGCCCGCACCGGCCCGGCCGAC
>JAEUAC010000279.1 GCA_019695455.1 Methylorubrum extorquens
TCGTGGTCTGGTGGACGCTGCTCTTCGCGATCCTGCCCGTCCGCGTCCGCACGCAGGCGGAGACGGGCGAGGTCACGCCCGGGACCGATCCGGGCGCGCCGGCCGCGCCGGCTCTGCGGGAGCGCGCGATCTGGACCACCATCGTGTCGAGCATCGTCTTCGCGCTCGTCGCGGCCTTCTTCCCGCTCGCGGGGCTCTAGGCTCCGTCGTGGCCGATCGACCGAGAGGGCGAGGATATCCGGCCGTGCCTCATGGCCGGCCACGGCGGCCCACGGCGCGCTCCATCGCGCGATCCGCGCTCGGCCGCCGGGGTCCCAAAAACAAAAAAGCAAGGCCGCAGCCTTGCTCTTCGCCTCTCGGCAAGATCGATTGAACCTCGGCGTTCGTCGCCAACCGCCTTCGGCGGGTAGAGGTTCGGCTCCCTCCCAGGACCTGGACCTCGGCGCAAGCTCGTGTCGGCTGCGCTCGATCCGGCGGTGTTAGGGCGTCGATCGGGACGTGTCACGTTAAAACTAGTCGAAACGAGGAATTTTCTGGCATCGCTGCCCGGTCGGGCAGCACCTTTCGTCTGCGCCTTGCCTTTTCAGCCGGGATGGTCTGTTACCGACCCCGCGCCGGCGCGCCTCGACGTGCATCATTTCAGCGCCCGCCCGAGATGTCCCATGAGACTGTCACGCTACCTTCTTCCCATCCTGCGGGAGGCCCCGCGGGAGGCCGAGATCGCGTCGCATCGGCTCATGCTGCGGGCCGGCATGATCCGCCAGCAGGCGGCCGGCAGCTATTCCTGGCTGCCGCTCGGGCTGCGCGTTCTCCGCAAGATCGAGGCGGTCATCCGCGAGGAGCAGAACAGGGCCGGCGCGGTCGAGATCCTGATGCCGACCATCCAGTCGGCCGATCTGTGGCGCGAGAGCGGACGCTACGACGCCTACGGCAAGGAGATGCTGCGCATCAAGGACCGGCACGAGCGCGACATGCTCTACGGGCCGACCAACGAGGAGATGGTGACGGACATCTTCCGCGCCTACGTGAAGTCCTACCGTGACCTGCCGCTCAACCTCTACCACATTCAGTGGAAGTTCCGGGACGAGGTGCGGCCGCGCTTCGGCGTGATGCGGTCGCGCGAGTTCCTGATGAAGGACGCGTACTCGTTCGACATCGACAAGGAGGCGGCGCGCCACTCCTACAACCGGATGTTCGTGGCCTATCTCCGCACCTTCGCGCGGCTCGGCCTCAAGTCGATCCCGATGCGGGCCGAATCCGGGCCGATCGGCGGCGACATGAGCCACGAGTTCATCGTTCTCGCACCGACGGGCGAGAGCGAGGTCTTCTGCCACCGCGACTATCTCGGCTTCGACACGCCGGCCGCCGACACGGACTTCGACTCGGCCGACGGCCTCCAGGCCATCGTCGACCGCTGGACCTCGCTCTACGCCGCGACCTCCGAGATGCACGACGAGGCGGCCTACGGGGCCGTGGCCGAGGCCGAGCGCGTCTCGGCGCGGGGGATCGAGGTCGGCCATATTTTCTACTTCGGCACCAAGTACTCCGCGCCCATGGGTGCGAGCGTGACCGGGCCGGACGGGAAGGAGCACGAGGTGCATATGGGCTCCTACGGGATCGGCCCGAGCCGCCTCGCGGCGGCTCTCATCGAGGCGAACCACGACGAGGCCGGCATCGTCTGGCCCGACGCCGTGGCGCCCTTCGACGTCGCGCTCCTGAACCTGCGCGTGGGCGATGCGGCGACGGATGCGGCCTGCGCCGACCTCGAGGCCGGCCTGCGGGCCGCGGGTCGCGACGTGCTCTACGACGACCGCGACGAGCGGCCGGGCGCGAAGTTCGCGACCGCCGACCTCATCGGCGTTCCCTGGCAGCTCATCGTCGGCCCGAAGAGCCTCGCCGACGGCAAGGTCGAGCTGAAGCGCCGGGCGACCGGCGAGCGGGTCCTCGTGACGCCCGCCGACGCGCTCCACCGGATCACCGGGTGAGCGGCGAACCGGCCGCCGCGCCGGTCGCCAAGGCCTCCTGGCAGGCGCTGCCCGCGCGCCTCGCCGGCCTGTCCGCGTCCATCCCGTGGCCCGTGCAGAGCTTCGAGCTGATGCTGGCGGGTCGCTACCTGCGCACGCGCCTCATCGCGCTCCTCTCCTTCCTCGGCATCATGCTGGGCGTCGCGACGCTCATCATCGTGCTGTCCGTCATGAACGGCTTCCGGCACGAACTGCTCGACAAGCTCGTCGGCATCAACGGCCACATCTTCGTCGCCCCGGTCGACACGCCGCTCACGGACTACGCGGACGTCGCCGAGCGCCTGTCCAAGGTCTACGGCGTCCGCCGGGCGGTGCCGTTCGTCGAGGGCCAGGCCTTCGCGTCCTCGCCCTACAACGGCTCCGGCGCGCTGGTCCGCGGCGTGCGCGGCGAGGACATGCCGAAGATCACGGCCGTCTCCGGCAACATCAAGCAGGGCACGCTCGAGAACTTCGACAGCGCCGGCGGCGTCGCGATCGGCCGGCGCCTGGCCGAGGCCTTGGCCCTCCAGGTCGGCGACAGCATCACGCTCCTGACGCCGCGCGGCGCCTCGACGCCCTTCGGGGTCACGCCCCGCTCGAAGAGCTTCCCCGTCACGGCGATCTTCGAGATCGGCATGTCGGAATTCGACGCCTCCTTCGTGTTCATGCCCATGAGCGAGGCGCAGGCCTTCTTCAACCGCGAAGGCGACGCGACGCTGATCGAGGTCTTCCTCGACGATGCCGACAAGGTGGACGAGGCCCGCCCCGCGCTCGAACAGGCGGCCGAGCGCCCCGTGCTCCTGACCGATTGGCGGCAGCGCAACCGCACCTTCTTCTCCGCGCTCGAGGTCGAACGGAACGTCATGTTCCTCATCCTGACCCTGATCGTCATCGTCGCCTCGCTGAACATCATCGCGGGCCTCGTCATGCTGGTGAAGGACAAGTCGAGCGACATCGCGATCCTGCGCACCATGGGCGCGACGCGGGCCGCGATCCTGCGGGTGTTCCTCGTCACCGGGGCCTCGATCGGCATCGTGGGAACGGTCGCGGGCTTCCTCCTCGGGCTGCTCGTGTCGCTGAACGTCGAGACGATCCGACAGATCCTGTCGCGCTTCACGGGCGCGAACCTGTTTCCGGCCGAGCTCTACTTCCTGTCCCGGCTGCCGGCCGAGGTCGACCCGACGGAGGTCCTGACCGTGGTCGCCATGGGGATCGGCCTCTCGATCCTGGCGACGGCGTACCCGTCCTGGCGCGCCGCCCGGCTCGACCCGGTCGAGGCGCTCAGGGCCGGCTGATGGGCGAGGACAGCCAGGCGGTACTGCGCCTCGTCGGCGTGGAGCGTCGCTACCGTCAGGGCGAGGGCGCGCTCGACATCCTGCGCGGCGCCGCGCTCGAACTGCGCCCGGGCGAGATGGCGGCCCTCGTCGCGCCCTCGGGCGCCGGCAAGTCCACGCTGCTCCACGTGGCGGGCCTGCTGGAACGACCGGACAGCGGCGACGTGCTGGTCGGCGAGCGCTCGACGCGCGCCATGTCCGACGCGGAGCGGACGCGGCTGCGGCGGGAGGAGATCGGCTTCGTCTACCAGTTCCACCACCTTCTGCCCGAGTTCACCGCGCTCGAGAACGTGGTCATGCCGCAGCTCATCCGCGGCCTCTCGCGGCGCGAGGCGCGCACGCGGGCGACGGAGCTCCTCACCTTCCTGGGCCTCGGCCAGCGCCTGACGCACCGTCCCGCGAAGCTCTCGGGCGGCGAGCAGCAGCGGGTTGCGATCGCCCGGGCGGTCGCGAACGCGCCCCGCCTCCTGCTCGCCGACGAGCCGACGGGCAATCTCGACCCGGCGACCTCCGGCCACGTGTTCTCGACGCTGGTCTCGCTCGTGCGCGCCTCCGGCCTCGCGGCCCTGATCGCGACGCACAACCTGGAGCTCGCCGGTCGCATGGACCGCCGCCTCACCATCCGCGACGGCCTCGTCGTGGAGCTCGACTAGGGCTCGCGCCACGCGAGGGGATGGTGGGCCAGGGCACGGTCGGCCGTCACGAGCCGCATGCCCTCGACCTGGCACTGGGCCAGCAGCATGCGGTCGAAGGGATCGCGCGTGGGCGGGTCGACGTCGAGCGACGCGGTCGCGTGACGATGGTCGATGGACAGGATGTCGATGGCCGAGAGCGCCAACAGGCTCGGCACGTCGGCGGGAGGGATACGGACATCGAGCTTGCCGATGCGGTGCTTGATCGCGACTTCCCACAGGCTCGCCGCGCTGGCGAGCAGCGCGTGATCTCGATCGGTCACCACCCTGTCGAACCTCGGATAGGCACGTGTCAGGTTGCCCCTCGCGAGGGCGATGATGACGTGCGTGTCGAGGAGCAGCCTCAAGGCAGCGGCCGGAGCAGGAAGTCCTCCGGCAGCGGATCGTCGAAATCGGGCGCGACGTAGGGGAAGGGATCATCGATCCCGCGTTCGTCGAGGTAGCGGCGCATCGCCTCGTAGTCGATCCCGCCGCGCCGCGCCGGCTCCGGCGTCGCCTCGGCATGCGGCACCACGTCCGCGATCGGCCGGCCGCCGCGGGTCAGCACCACGCGCTCCCCGTCCTCGGCCCTGCGGGCGAGGTCGTCGAGCCGGAGATCCGCATCCTCGAGGGCGACCGTGATCATGCGGGCAGGCTAGGCCGGCGCCCCCGGCCCGGCAAGCGCGGGGCGGAATCGGGGGACGCCGCGCGCCCGCGTCGACGGGCGGTCTCGACTCCGGCGGGTGCCCGGCGGCACATGGAGGCCTCTCGGAATCGACCCGGCATGGCCCGCATCCTCCACGACGTCGGCTTCGTGCACCTGCACGTCCACTCGTCCTACTCGCTCCTCGAGAGCGCGCTGAAGATCGGCGATCTGGCGAAGCTCGCCGAGAAGGACCGGCAGCCCGCGCTCGCGCTCACGGACACGAACAACCTCTTCGGCGCGCTCGAATTCTCCGACAAGCTCGCCGCCAAGGGGATCCAGCCGATCGCCGGACTCCAGCTGTCCGTGTGCTTCGAGGAGGCGGATCCGAACGCGCGCGGCCTGCCGCTCCGCTGCCCCTCGGTCGTGCTGCTCGCGGCGTCAGACGAGGGCTACCGCAACCTCATGGCGCTCGCGAGCCGGGCGCAGTTCGACGTGCCGCTCGGCGATCCGGCGCGGGTCGCGATCGACGCGCTCGGCGAGCACGCGGCGGGTCTCTTCTGCCTGACGGGCGGGTTCACGGGCCCGATCGACACGGCCCTGCGCGACGGCGCCCGGACCGATCTCGCGGACAGGCGCTTCGACCGGCTGCAGGACGCCTTTCGCGACATGCTGTTCCTCGAGGTCCAGCGCCACGGCCTCGACGCCGAGCGGGCGATCGAGGGGCAGCTCATCGCCATGGCGGATGCCCGGGGCGTGCCGCTCGTCGCCACGAACGAGCCCTTCTTCGCCACCCGCGACGACTACGAGGCGCAGGACGCGCTCCTCGCCATCGCGGAGGGCCGGATCGTCTCGGACGACAAGCGTCGCCGGCTCACGCCCGAGCACCGCTTCCGCACGCGCGCCGAGATGGCGACGCTCTTCGCCGACCTGCCGGATGCGCTCGCGGCGACTGTCGAGATCGCGCTCCGCTGTCCCGTCAAGGTGGAGAAGCGCAAGCCCATCCTGCCGCGCTTCGGCAGCGCCTCGCCCCATTCCGACGCGCCGGCGGAGGAGGAGGAGACGGCCGAGCTCGTCCGCCAGGCGGAAGCCGGCCTGGAGGCGCGCCTTGTCGCCCACGGGACGGCGCCCGGCATGGACGAGACGGTCTACCGGGAGCGGCTCGCCTACGAGCTCGACATCATCGCCCGGATGAAGTTCCCGGGCTACTTCCTGATCGTCGCCGACTTCATCAAATGGGCGAAGGACCACGACATCCCGGTCGGGCCGGGCCGCGGATCGGGCGCGGGCTCGCTCGTCGCCTACGCGCTGACGGTGACGGACCTCGATCCGCTCCGGTTCGGCCTCCTGTTCGAGCGCTTCCTGAACCCGGAACGCGTGTCGATGCCGGATTTCGACATCGACTTCTGCGTCGACGGCCGCGAGGCCGTGATCGACTACGTGCGCCAGCGCTACGGCGAGAGGCAGGTCGCGCAGATCATCACCTTCGGCACGCTCCTCGCCCGCGGCGTCATGCGGGACGTGGGGCGCGTGCTCGAGATGCCCTACGGGCAGGTCGACAAGCTGACCAAGCTCGTCCCCGTCAATCCGGCCAATCCCGTGACGCTCGATCAGGCGATCGCCGGCGAGCCGAAGCTCCAGGCCGCCGCCGAGACGGAGCCGGTCGTCGGCCGCATGCTGGAGATCGCCCGCAAGCTCGAGGGGCTGCACCGCCATGCCTCGACGCACGCGGCCGGCGTCGTCATCGGCGACCGCCCGCTCGAGAACCTCGTGCCGCTCTACCGCGACCCGAAGACGGGCCAGCGCGTCACGCAGTACAACATGAAGTGGGTCGAGCAGGCCGGCCTGGTGAAGTTCGACTTCCTCGGCCTGAAGACGCTCACGGTGATGAAGAAGGCCGTGGAGCTGATCCGGCAGAAGGGGATCGAGCTCGACCTCGCGGCCCTGCCGCTCGACGACCGGGCCACCTACGACATGCTGGGCCGGGGCGAGACGGTCGGCGTGTTCCAGGTGGAATCCGTCGGCATGCGCAAGGCGCTGTGCGAGATGGAGGCGGACCGGTTCGAGGACCTGATCGCGCTCGTCGCCCTGTACCGGCCGGGTCCAATGGCCAACATCCCGGTCTATTGCTCGCGCAAGCTCGGCCGCGATCCCGATCCCGAGGAGACCTGGTACCCCCACCCGAAGCTCGCGCCCATCCTGCGCGAGACCTTCGGCATCATCGTCTACCAGGAGCAGGTGATGGAGGTGGCCAAGCTCCTCGCCGGCTATTCGCTCGGCCAGGCCGACAACCTGCGTCGCGCCATGGGCCAGAAGATCAAGGCGGAGATGGATGCGCAGCGCGGCATCTTCGTCGACGGCGCGACGGCGCGGGGCATCTCGGAGCAGGACGCGAACACGATCTTCGACCTGTTGGCGAAGTTCGCCGATTACGGCTTCAACAAGAGCCATGCGGCCGCGTACGCCCTCATCTCGTACCATACGGCCTACCTGAAGGCGAACCACCCGGTGGAGTTCCTGGCGGCCTCCATGTCGCTGGACCTCGACAACACCGACAAGCTCGGCGAATTCCGGCGCGAGGCGCAGCGCATGGGCCTCGCGGTCGAGCCGCCCTCCATCAACCGGTCCGGCCTCGACTTCGAGGTGGAGCGGAGCGGGGAGGGGCCGGGCGCGATCCGCTACGCGCTCGCCGCCATCAAGGGCGTCGGCCGAGGCGCCGTCGAATCGCTGATCGTGGCGCGCGGGAACGGACCGTTCCGGTCGCTGACGGACGTGGCGCAACGCGTCAGCCCGCGCCTCCTGAACAAGAGGACGCTGGAGAGCCTCGTCGCGGCGGGCGCCTTCGACGAGGTCGAGCCGGACCGGGCGCGCGCCACCGCCGCGATCGATCCGATGCTGGGCCTCGCCAGCCAGGCGGAGGCGGCCCGAACTGGCGCGGCCCTGGACATGTTCGGCGGCGTCTCCGCCGACACCGTGTCGCTGCGCATTCCGCTGCACGGGGCATGGCAGGCCTCGGAGCGGCTGCGCAAGGAATACGAGGCGGTGGGCTTCTTCCTGTCCGGCCACCCGCTCGACGAATACGGCGACCTCCTCAAGAAGGTCCGCGTGCAGACCTGGGTCGACTTCTGCCGGGCCGTGAAGGCGGGCGCGACGGTCGGCAAGGTGGCGGCGAGCGTCCTCGACAAGCAGGAGCGTCGCACCAAGACCGGCAACAAGATGGGCGTGGTCAACCTGTCCGACCAGACCGGCCATTACGAGGCGATCATCTTCTCGGAAGGGCTCTCGACCTATCGGGACCTGCTGGAGCCGGGGCGCCCGGTGCTGCTGGTGCTGCAGGCGGCGCTCGAGGGGGACGAGGTCCGCGCCCGCATCCAGAGCGCCGAGCCCCTGGACGACGCGCTCGCCCGCAAGCGCAACGACATGCGCATCTTCCTGAAGGACCTGACGCCGCTGCCCAGCGTCCAGACGCGCCTGTCCGCCCGGTCGGCCGACATCAAGGGCGAGGGCGAGGTGTCGCTGATCCTCATCCTCGACGAGGGCGAGCGGGAGGTCGAGGTGAAGCTGCGTGGCCGGTTCCCGTCCTCGCCGGCGATGGCCGGAGCGCTCCGCGCCGTGCCGGGCGTCGTGGACGTCCAGCTGAGCTGACCGGCCGGGACGTCCCGGCCGGTCGGGTGGTCAGCGGCCCCGCAGCAGGATCACGACCAGGATGACGATCAGGATCAGCGAGATGCCGCCGCCGCCGTAATATCCGATGCCGGGCCCCAGAAAGGCGCCGCCGCCTCCGAAGAGAAGGATCAGCACGAGGATGATCAGGATCAGGTTCAAGGTCGGTCCCCCAGGCGCCTCGTCGGCGCGTGGGCAGTATCGTCAAGCTCGGGAAAAGGTTCCTGCCGCGCCGCGAACGATGCCGGATCGGGGGTCTGACCGGCGGCCGCGGCCCCGACGTGCCGGGACCGCTCGGCCGCTCCTCGCTAGGTGCCGGCGTTGGTCAGCCGGAGCTTCCGGTCCTTGCAGATGTCCTGTTCCATCTGCTCGGCCTCGCCGGCTCGCTCGAAGGTCGCCGAGATCGTGACGGTGCACGACTTGAAGGCCGGCAGCCTCAGCGTCGCGCTCTGGCCGTCGCCGAGCTCGCGCGCGAGCCTCGCCTCCTTGCCGTCGGCCGCGACCACGAGCGCCGTCAGGGCGGAGCCGCTGACGTTCGAGATCGCGAGGGCCCGGGCC
>JAEUAC010000334.1 GCA_019695455.1 Methylorubrum extorquens
CTCGCTCATGTCCGGCTTCGACGGCGGCGCGCACATCGTCGAGCTGCTGAACGCGATCGGCCCCGACGTCTTCGTGCCCGGCAACCACGAATTCGACTTCGGCCTCGCGACCTTCCGCACGCGCCTCGCGGAGGCGCGCTTCCCCTTCTACGGCGCCAACATGCGCGAGGCGGACGGCTCGCCGGTTCGCGGCATGCGGGAGACGTCGCTCCACCGGCTCGGTCCCGTGACCGTCGGGGTGGTCGGGCTCGCGCTCCGCGAGACGCCGGCGAAGTCGCAATCCGGCGATCTCGTCTTCCTGCCCGAGGTCGAGGTGCTGCGCCGGGAGGCCGCCGCCCTGCGGAAGGCCGGCGCCGACATGGTGGTCGCGGTCGCGCACACGGACCGGCCGACGGACACCGAGATCATGGGCTCGCACATCGTCGAGGTGCTGCTCTCCGGCCACGACCACGACCTCGCGCTCGCCTACGACGGCAAGACCGTCATGGTGGAGAGCTCAGAGGAGGGGAACTTCGTGACCGCGATCGACGTGACGGTCACGATCTCGGGCGACGGTAAGGACCGCACGATCGCGTGGTCGCCCTCCTTCCGCATCCACGATTCCGCCGCGACCGATCCGGATCCGGAGGTCGGCGCGATCGTGGCGCGGCTCGAACGCGACCTCGCGAAGGAGCTGGACGTGCCTCTCGCGACCACCGGCGTGGCGCTGGACAGCCGCTCGATCACGGTCCGGGCCGGCGAGGCCGCCATCGGCAACCTCGTCGCGGACGCGATCCGGGCGGCGACGGAGGCCGACATCGTGGTCACGAACGGCGGCAGCATCCGGGCGAACCGCGTCTACCCGGCCGGCACCACGCTCACGCGCCGCGACGTCCTCTCCGAACTGCCCTTCGGCAACACGACCGTGCTCGTCGAGCTCACGGGCGCGCAGGTGAAGGCGCTCCTCGAGAACGGCGTCTCGCAGATCGCGACGCCGTCCGGCCGCTTCCCGCAGGTCTCCGGGCTCCGGATGATCGTCGACCGCGCGGCGCCCGCGGGCTCGCGCGTCGCGGCCGTGACGCATGACGGCGCGCCGCTCGATCCCGCCAGGACCTACCGGGTCGGCTCCAACAACTTCCTCCTCGCCGGCGGCGACGGCTATGGCGGCCTCGCCGACGGACAGGTGCTGGTCGGCATGACGGACGGCCAGCTCGTGGCGAACGAGGTGATGGCCTACCTGGCGAAGCAAGGACGCGTCGAGCACGGCGTGGAAGGCCGGATCACGATCCGATGAGCGCTCGGGTCGGCCCGGTCGCCGCCGCGCTCGCGGCCTTCAGGGACGATCCGGGGGCGGCCGGCTGGACGGCCCTGCCCTTCTTTCGGGATGGCGGCGCCGATGCGGTGGCCGCGGCGCTCGACGCGCGGGTCGCGGCGGGCGAGCGGATCGCGCCCGCGCCGGAGGCCATCTTCAGGGCGCTCGCCCTGACGCCCATCGACCGCGTGAAGGCCGTGATCCTCGGGCAGGACCCCTACCCGCGACCGGGCGACGCCAACGGCCTCGCCTTCTCGTTCGTCGGGGCACGCAGCCTGCCGCCGTCGCTCCGCGTCATCCTGGCCGAACTCGCCGACGATTTGGGCGTCCCCCGGCCGGACCACGGCGACCTCACGGCCTGGGCGCGGGAGGGCGTGCTCCTGCTCAACGCCGCTCTCACCACGACGGAGGGCGTGTCCGGCACCCACCTCAAGCTCGGCTGGGACCGGCTCGTCGACGAGGTGGTCGCGGCCATCTCCGCCCGGCGGCCCGCCGTCGTCTTCCTGCTATGGGGCGCGACCGCCCGCGGCCGCGCCCCCCTCGTCGATGCGAAGACGCATCTCGTCCTGGAGAGCGGACATCCGTCCCCGCTCAACCGCGCCCGCGACTTTCCGGGCTCCCGCCCCTTCAGCCGGGCGAATGCCTGGCTGCGGGAGCGGGAGATCGACGGCGTCGACTGGCGGTTGGACCGGGACCCGTCCGCGCCTCAGCGGCTCTTCTTGTAGAGCTTGGTGGCGACCTCGAAGATCTCCTCGGGCGCGTAATCCGGCGCGAAGGCGCCGTAATTGCCGAGGAGTTCGGCCATCTTGCCGCCCTCGGGCGGACCTTCCACGATCTCGAGATTGCCCGGCGGGTCCCCCGGCAGAGCGACCTCGTCGTTCGACCAGATGCCCGCCATCTCGGCATAGTCCGGCGATCCGAAGCGGTAGAGACGGCGGTGGCTGCCCTCCTGCAGGTACTTCTGGCACTCGGGAATGGCGTCGAGCTTGATGTTGGGCGTCGGCAGCATCTTCTCGATCTCGACGCCCGTGATCTTCTTCAGAGCGAGCCCGTAGGCGTGCGCATGCACGGAGCCGCGCACGAGCAGGTAGCCGCAGACCTCCCGGCCCGTCGGGTCGGTCAGGGTCTCGTAGACGCGCAGCTTGTGGAGGCGGGCGCCGCATTCCAGGTGGAAGTTGTGCAGGAGGTCGATGATCAGGTTGCCGGTCGTCGTCACCATGTCGGCGTTCCACGACTGGGCGTTCGAGTTCACGGGCATCGCGCCGCCGCCGTTGGAGAAGAACGAGCCGGCGAGCCGGGCGTCCTTCATGTCCTCGAACGGCGCCTTGGAGACGTCGACCTCCTCCGTGTCGTCGCCCGGCCCGTTGTTCAGCATCGCGATGCCGTTCGACACGAGCTCGACGTGGCCCAGCTCCTCCATGAAGATCGCCGAGACCAGGCTGTAGAAGGGCCGCAGCTTCGTCTTGTTGCGAAAGTTGAAGCTCTGGAACATGTAGTTCCCGAGGGTCGACATCTCGCCGTACTTGCCCCCGAGAAGCTCCTGCAGGGCCGCCGCCGCGTTCGGATCCGGCTTCTTGGGAACGGGAAGCTCGGCCTGTAGCTTGTCGATGCGCATGAACATTGAAGGGCGTCTCTCGTCTGATTGCCGGGGTCCAAGCGCCCGCGCGACCGATCGTTGCCGTGCGATGTCGCACGGTCGCCCCGTTTAGAACCGCTCCGAACGGCTGGCGCCGAGGCCCGACTTGGCGTATGGAGCCCGTGGCTGCGCCGCGCGCCCTGGCGTCCAACTCGTCCTGCGCGCTCCCCTGGTTCGGGCACCCCCGAGCGGCGCGCGCGACCCTCGCGCAACCGGCCGAACACCACCCTGGCGCGGCCCTCGGGGCTGCGCGTGTTCGCTCACCGCCCTGGAGGTGCCCATGTCCGTGCTGATCGACAGCTTCAAGTCCCATGCCTCGCTCGACGTCGAGGGCAAGGCCTTCACGTACTATTCCCTGCCGAACGCCGAGAAGAACGGGCTCGACGGGATCGCCCGCCTGCCCTTCTCCATGAAGGTGATCCTCGAGAACCTGCTGCGCTTCGAGGACGGCCGCACGGTCAAGAAGGCCGACATCGAGGCCGTGAAGGGCTGGCTCGACAACCGCGGCAAGGACGAGGTGGAGATCGCCTACCGGCCGGCCCGCGTCCTCATGCAGGACTTCACGGGCGTGCCCGCCGTCGTCGACCTCGCGGCCATGCGGGACGCCATGAAGATGCTCGGGGGCGACCCGCGCAAGATCAACCCGCTGATCCCGGTCGACCTCGTCATCGACCATTCCGTCATCGTGGACGAGTTCGGCACGCCGCAGGCCTTCGCCAAGAACGTCGAGCTCGAATACGAGCGCAACATGGAACGCTACAAGTTCCTGAAGTGGGGCCAGGTCGGCTTCGAGAACTTCTCGGTCGTTCCGCCCGGCACCGGCATCTGCCATCAGGTCAATCTCGAGTTCCTGTCGCAGACCGTCTGGACGAAGAAGTCCGAGGCCGACGGCTCGACCCTCGCCTACCCGGACACCCTCGTCGGGACCGATTCCCACACGACCATGGTCAACGGCCTCGCCGTGCTCGGCTGGGGCGTGGGCGGCATCGAGGCGGAGGCCGCCATGCTGGGCCAGCCGATCTCCATGCTCATCCCCGAGGTCATCGGCTTCAAGCTGACGGGCCGGATGCGGGAGGGCGTCACGGCGACCGACCTCGTGCTCACGGTCACGCAGATGCTGCGCGCCAAGAAGGTCGTCGGCAAGTTCGTCGAGTTCTTCGGCCCCGGCCTCAACGACATGTCGGTCGCCGACCGCGCCACCATCGGCAACATGGCGCCGGAATACGGCGCGACCTGCGGCTTCTTCCCGATCGACGAGAAGACGATCGCCTACCTGACGACGACGAGCCGCACGCCCGAGCGCATCGCGCTCGTCGAGGCCTACGCCAAGGCGCAGGGCATGTGGCGGGACGAGACGACGCCGGACCCGGTCTTCACCGACACGCTCGAGCTCGATCTCGGCGACGTCGTCCCGTCCATGGCCGGCCCGAAGCGCCCGCAGGACAGGGTCGAGCTCGACAAGATCAAGTCGTCCTTCGCGGCCGCCATGGACGGCGAGTTCCGCAAGGCCGGCGAGCTCGGCAAGCGCTACAAGGTCGAGGGCGCGAACTACGACCTCGGCCACGGCGACGTCGTGATCGCGGCGATCACGTCCTGCACAAACACGTCGAACCCCTCCGTCATGATCGGCGCGGGCCTCCTGGCCCGCAACGCCGTCGCCAGGGGCCTGCGCTCCAAGCCCTGGGTGAAGACCTCGCTCGCGCCCGGCAGCCAGGTCGTCGAGGAGTACTTCCAGAAGGCGGGCCTGCAGGGCGACCTCGACGCGCTCGGCTTCAACATCGTCGGCTTCGGCTGCACGACCTGCATCGGCAATTCGGGGCCTCTCCCCGAGGCGGTCTCGAAGGCGATCAACGACAACGACCTCGTGGCCGGCGCCGTGATCTCGGGCAACCGCAACTTCGAGGGCCGCGTGAACCCGGACGTGCGGGCGAACTACCTCGCCTCCCCGCCGCTGGTCGTCGCCTACGCGCTGGCCGGCTCGCTCGCGATCGACCTCGCGACGGAGCCGCTCGGCCACGACCCGGACGGTCAGCCGGTGTTCCTGAAGGACATCTGGCCCTCGTCGGAGGAGATCGCCTCCTTCATCGACAAGACGATCACGTCCCAGCTCTTCGGCTCGCGCTACGCGGACGTCTTCGCGGGCGACGTCCACTGGCAGGGCGTGCCGGTCTCGACCGGGCTCACCTACGGCTGGGACATGGGCTCGACCTACATCCAGAACCCTCCCTATTTCGAGGGCATGGAGAAGGAGCCCAAGGCGCTGACCGACATCAAGGACGCCCGCATCCTCGGGCTGTTCCAGGATTCGATCACGACGGACCACATCTCGCCCGCCGGCAACATCCGGGCCGCCTCGCCCGCCGGCGCCTACCTCCAGTCGCACCAGGTGCGCGTGCAGGACTTCAACCAGTACGGCACGCGGCGCGGCAACCACGAGGTCATGATGCGCGGCACCTTCGCCAACATCCGCATCAAGAACCAGATGGTGCACGACGGCGCGGGCAACGTGGTCGAGGGCGGCCTCACGCTGCACCAGCCGGACGGCGAGCGCATGGCGATCTACGACGCCGCCATGCGCTACAAGGACGAGGGCGTGCCCCTGGTCGTGCTCGCCGGCAAGGAATACGGCACCGGCTCCTCGCGCGACTGGGCGGCCAAGGGCACGAACCTCCTCGGCGTCCGCGCCGTGGTGGCCGAGAGCTTCGAGCGCATCCACCGCTCGAACCTCGTCGGCATGGGCGTCATGCCGCTCGTGTTCCAGGGCGAGGATTCCTGGGCGTCGCTCGGCATCACGGGCGACGAGACCGTGACGCTCGAGGGCATCGCCGAGGGCCTCACGCCCCGCAAGAAGATGACCATGGTCATCACGTCGCCGGACGGCACGGTGAAGAACGTGCCGCTCGTCTGCCGGATCGATACGCTGGACGAGCTGGAATACTTCCGGAACGGCGGCATCCTGCCCTACGTGCTGCGCCAGCTCGCGGCCTGACGCGACGCGTACCGCCCGGGTCCGTCGCGGACCCGGGCGGCGTATTGCCATCCGAATCCCTCTCCGACGACGACCCGG
>JAEUAC010000345.1 GCA_019695455.1 Methylorubrum extorquens
GCGCACGAGGTGACGCGGAATGGGCGGGAAGGGCCGGGCGACGGACGGGTTGTCGCCATCGAGATCGGGCGCGCCCCACCAGAGGAGGCCCACGGCGATCGCCGCGATCCCCGGCCCCGCGAAGGCGGCCTGCCAGCCGTAGCGGGGCGCCACGAAGGCCGTGACGATGGGCGCGAGCGCGACGCCGAGATTGCCGAACACGCCGTTGATGCCGATCGCCCGGCCGGGCTTCGCGGCCGAGGCGTCGATCAGCATGGCGGTGCCGATGGGGTGGTAGATGGCCGCGAAGGCGCCGGCGGCCGCGAGCGCGAGGCCGAGCTGGAAGGGCGTCGCCGCGAAGCCCGCGCCGACCAGCGAGGCGCCGAGCCCCAGGCCGAACGCGACCATGAGCGTCTTGCGGCCGAGGCGGGCCGCGAGCCAGCCCTGGGGCAGCGACACCACGCCGTAGAAGACGAACATGCCCGTCGCGAGCGCCAGGATCGGCCCGTAATCCTCGCCGAAGGTCCCGCCCGGCCGGGCCATCATGAGCACGGCGGTGGGCAGGATCAGGAGGCTGTAATGCGTCAGGAGATGGGCCGCGTTGATGAGCGCAATCTGGCGCGTGGCGGCGGACGGGGCGGCAGGCATCGGCGGCGTTCTCCCGCGCCCTCCTTAGCCCGGCCCGGGCCGGGCGGCCACGGCCCCGGGCGGGTTCAGCCCGCCTGTCCGGCCTTGTCGATCCCCTCGAGGCAGCGCTCGACGTAGATGCGGCGCACGAGCACGATGAGCACGGCGAGGAGCGGCGTCGCGACGAGGAGGCCCGTGACGCCGAAGATCTGGCCCATGCCGAACAGGAACACGAGGAGGAGGGCCGGCGGGATCGCGACCGCCGATTCCTGCACCACCGGGCCGACCACGTTGCCCTCGAGCTGCTGGACGACGACGAAGAGCAGCACGGCCCAGATGCCGATGGTCGGCGAGATCGAGAAGGCGACGAGGATGGCGGGCGCGGCCCCGAGGATGGGCCCGAGATAGGGGATGAAGTCGAGGAGGCCCGCCAGCACGCCGAGCGCGAGCGAGTACGGCACGCCGAGCGCCCACAGGCCCAGCCAGACGAGCACGCCCACCATCGCCATCATGACGAGCTGCCCGGCGAACCAGGAGCGGAGCGTGCCGCCGAGCTCGTCGAGGAGGCGCAGCGCGAAGCCGCGCTCCCGCTCGGGCACGAGCCAGCGCAGGCCGTCGACGTAGGTCGCGGGCGAGAGCGCGAGGAAGATCACCGTGAAGAACAGGAAGACGAGGTTCGACACGGAGTTCGTGACGATGCCGACGACGGACCCGACCTGGCTCAGGGCCGCGCCGGGGCTCGGCAGGTTGAACTGCTGCTGCACCTGGTCCCAGGCATCCGCCAGGAAGGGCGTGGTGCTGATGCGCTTCTGCACCGTGTCGAGGAGGGACGGGAAGGCCTGGACCAGCTCGCGGCCCTGCTGGACGAGGGTCGGCACGACGAGGATCACGGCCAGCACCACGAGCCCCAGGATCACCAGGATGACGGCGAGCACGGCCGCGCCGGCCGGCATCCCCGACCGGTCGGCGAGCGCATCCGCCGCCGAGCGCAGCAGCACGGCGAACAGGATCGCCAGGAAGGTGAGGAGCAGCAGGTCGCGGAGGGCCCAGGCCGCCGCGAAGGCGACCGCGAGGCCGAGCAGCACGAAGGCGGCGAAGACCGGCGAGCGCCCGCCTCTCCCGATGACCGGACCGTCCATGCGCCACATCCCCTCGTCGGCGGAGGCAGCGCGCCCGGGCGCGATCGGTTCCGGCCAAGCTTGGCGATTCAGCCGAAACCCGCCGCGCTGTGGCTCCGGCGCGTCACCGGACGGGCGCGCCTCGCGCAGGCTTGACCCGCGTACCTGTTTCGTTCCAGCTTTCCGGGCACGGCGCGCGTTGTGAGTCCCGGCCGCGCGACTAGATTAGGGGCTGGGCGCCGGCGGGGCCGGCCACCGCGATCCGGACATCATGGCTGAGCTCGACGACCTCTTCGACCGCGCCCGTGCGGCCGCGCCGACCCCCGACCGGGTCATCGCGGTGCGCGGGGCCCGCGAGCACAATCTCAAGAACGTCGACCTGACGATCCCCAAGGACCGGCTGGTCGTGTTCACGGGCCTGTCGGGCTCCGGCAAGTCCTCGCTCGCCTTCGACACGATCTACGCGGAGGGCCAGCGCCGCTACGTCGAGTCGCTGTCGGCCTATGCGCGCCAGTTCCTGGAGATGATGCAGAAGCCGGACGTCGACCAGATCGACGGCCTCTCGCCCGCCATCTCCATCGAGCAGAAGACGACCTCGAAGAACCCGCGCTCGACCGTCGGCACCGTCACGGAGATCTACGACTACATGCGCCTCCTCTGGGCGCGGGTCGGCATCCCGTATTCGCCGGCCACGGGCCTGCCGATCGAGAGCCAGACCGTACAGGTCATGGTGGACCGCATCATGGGCCTGCCCGAGGGGACGCGGCTCTACCTCCTGTCCCCCGTCGTGCGCGACCGCAAGGGCGAGTACAGGAAGGAGATCGCCGAGTTCCAGAAGAAGGGCTTCCAGCGCCTGAAGATCGACGGCGCGTTCTACGCCATCGACGAGGTGCCGGTGCTGGACAAGAAGTTCAAGCACGACATCGACGTCGTGGTGGACCGGCTCGTGGTGCGCCCCGACATGGCGGCCCGCGTCGCGGATTCGCTCGAGACCGCGCTCGAGATGGCGGACGGGATCGCGATCGTCGAATACGCCGACGAGAGCGCGACGCGCCTCACCTTCTCGTCGAAGTTCGCCTGCCCGGTCTCCGGCTTCACCATCCCCGAGATCGAGCCGCGGCTGTTCTCGTTCAACTCGCCGACGGGCGCCTGCCCGGCCTGCGCCGGCATCGGCCACGAGATGCGGATCGACCCCTCGCTCGTCGTGCCGATCCCGGACCTGTCGCTGAAGCGCGGCGCCATCGCGCCCTGGGCCAAGTCCACCTCGCCCTATTACGGGCAGACGCTGGACGCGCTCGCCAAGCATTACGGCTTCTCGACCGCCGCCAAGTGGTCGACCCTGCCCGATTCCGTCCGGCAGGTGATCCTCTACGGGTCGGGCCGCGACACGATCCGCATGGCCTACAACGACGGCCTGCGCTCCTACGAGGTCAACAAGGCCTTCGAGGGCGTCATCACGAACCTCGAGCGCCGCTACCGCGAGACGGAATCGGACCTCGCCCGCGACGAGATCGCCCGCTTCATGGCCGAGACGCCCTGCGCGACCTGCGGCGGCAAGCGGCTGAAGCCGGAGGCGCTGGCCGTGAAGATCGACGGCCGCGACATCTCGGAGACGACCGCGCTCTCGATCCGCGACGCGCTCGCCTGGGCGCGCGCGCTGCCGGACCGGATGAGCGCGAAGCAGAACGAGATCGCCTTCCGCATCCTGAAGGAGATCCGCGAGCGGCTGACCTTCCTGTCCGACGTGGGGCTCGAATACCTCACGCTGGCACGCGCCTCCGGCACGCTGTCCGGCGGCGAGAGCCAGCGCATCCGCCTCGCGAGCCAGATCGGATCGGGCCTCTCCGGCGTGCTCTACGTGCTGGACGAGCCCTCCATCGGCCTGCACCAGCGCGACAACGAGCGGCTGCTCGGCACCCTGAAGCGGCTGCGCGACCTCGGCAACACGGTGATCGTCGTGGAGCACGACGAGGACGCGATCCGCGAGGCGGACTACGTCGTCGACGTCGGCCCGGGCGCCGGCATCCATGGCGGCCGCATCGTGTCCGAGGGCACGCCCGCCCACATCATGGCGGACCCGAACTCGCTGACGGGCGACTACCTGACGGGCCGCCGCACCGTGCCGGTGCCGCCGAAGCGCCGCCGCTTCGACAAGGCCCGGACGCTGAAGCTCGTCGGCGCGCGCGGCAACAACCTGAAGGACGTGACGGCCGAGATCCCGCTCGGCACCTTCACGTGCGTCACGGGCGTGTCGGGCGGCGGCAAGTCGACGCTCGTGATCGACACGCTCTATCGGGCCGTCGCGCGCCGCCTCAACAACGCGGCCGAGCATCCGGCCCCGCACGACCGGCTCGAAGGGCTCGAGCACATCGACAAGGTCATCGACATCGACCAGTCGCCGATCGGCCGGACGCCGCGCTCGAACCCCGCGACCTATATCGGCGCCTTCACGCCCATCCGCGACTGGTTCGCCGGCCTGCCGGAGGCCAAGGCGCGCGGCTACCAGCCGGGACGCTTCTCGTTCAACGTGAAGGGCGGGCGCTGCGAGGCCTGCCAGGGCGACGGCGTCATCAAGATCGAGATGCACTTCCTGCCGGACGTCTACGTCACGTGCGACGTCTGCAAGGGCAAGCGCTACGACCGCGAGACGCTGGAGGTGCGCTTCCGCGACAGGTCCATCGCGGACGTCCTCGACATGACGGTCGAGGAGGCGACGGAGCTGTTCAAGGCCGTCCCGACCATCCGCGAGAAGCTCGCCACGCTCTGCCGCGTCGGCCTCGGCTACGTCCATGTCGGCCAGCAGGCCACCACGCTGTCCGGCGGCGAGGCGCAGCGCGTGAAGCTCGCCAAGGAGCTGTCGAAGCGCTCGACGGGCCGGACGCTCTACATCCTCGACGAGCCGACCACGGGCCTGCATTTCCACGACGTCGCCAAGCTCATGGAACTGCTCCACGAACTCGCCGACCAGGGCAACACGGTCGTCGTCATCGAGCACAACCTCGAGGTCATCAAGACGGCCGACTGGGTGATCGACATGGGCCCGGAAGGCGGCGACGGCGGCGGCACGATCGTGGCCCAGGGCACGCCGGAGGAGATCGCCGCGAGCGCGGCGAGCCACACGGGCCGCTTCATGGCCGACGTCCTGGCCCGCCGCCCGCTGGTGCGCGAGGCCGCCCCGAAGCCGCTGGCCAAGAAGGGCCGGCCGAAGGTGACGGGATCGGGGGCGAAGCGACAGGCGGCGGAGTGAGTGGCACGCCGAAATCCATCTGAAGGTGTATTATTAGTTTTCAATCAACTTTGGGATGTGTAACGTTCGAGTGGTGTCGAGAGGTGGACCATGGAACTTGCTGCACGCCCCGAACGAGCTGCCGAAGATCCTTTGGAGCCGCAGCGGCCCATCCCGACCGGAGGTCGGCTGCTCGTACTGAAAACCGGCGTTGATGCCATCGAGGCCCGTATCGACTTCGCCCGCTCGGCCGGCATTCGCAGCATCGACGCACGCGAACTCGACGGATCGGCGGTAGCCTTGTCGGAAGCGCTTGGCGGCGACGCTGCGATCATCATCCCGACGCTCGGCATCGCCGTCGTCGGCCCGAAGGACGGGGACGAGGCGCGCAATCTCGCCATGCGCCTTCAATCGAGCGGGGTCGTCGAAAGCGCACGACCGGAATTCTACATGTTTGCGACGACCGAATTGGTGCAGGCGCCGATGTATGCCGACACCTCCCGAAGAACGTGGGGCGTCGCCGCCGTTCAAGCTGAGATGAGCGGCCTCACGGGACGGGGCATCAAGATCGCGGTCCTCGATACCGGGTTCGATCTCGGCCACCCGGACTTCGCCGGGCGACACATCGAGGCGCGCAGCTTCGTGCCGAATGAGGATGTCGTCGATCGCCAGGGACACGGCACTCATTGCGCCGGAACGATCGCGGGCCCGGGCCGATCCGACCGGGAGCGACCGCGCTACGGGGTGGCACCCGACGTCCACCTCCACGTCGGCAAGGTTCTCGACAACAGGGGCAGTGGTGCCGAAAGTTGGATCCTGCTCGGAATCGAATGGGCGATCGCGAGCGGGTGTCAGGTCATCTCCATGTCGCTCGGCCGACCGACGGGACCCGGCGAGGCGCCGGACCCGCTTTATGAACGGGCCGGCCGACGCGCGTGGAACAACGACTGCCTGATCGTGGCCGCGGCCGGCAACGAGAGCAGCCGTCAGTTCCGCTACATCGCGCCCGTGGGCGCGCCGGCCAATTGCAAGACGATCATGGCCGTGGCCGCCATCGATCAGCAGCTCGACGTGGCCGAATTCTCCTGTGGCGGCGTGAACAGCGGCGGCGGCGAGATCGACGTTGCCGCGCCCGGCGTCGGGGTTTTCTCCTCGTTCCCCATGCCGCAGCGTTACAGGAAACTGGCAGGGACGAGCATGGCGTGTCCGCACGTGGCGGGTCTGGCGGCCCTGTGGGCGGAATCCGACTCAACCTTGCGCGGCGCACGCTTGATGGATGCGCTCAAGTCGACCGCGATGCCGTTGAATTTGCCGTCTCGCGACGTGGGCCACGGGCTCGCGACGGCACCGGCGCCGAAGGTCGCATGAGCGACGGAAATTGTCGTCTCGACGAGGGCGGGCTACCATATCCATCCAAGGCGGCGACGGATGGCTCCGCGAGGATCAGGCAATGACCGACATTGGCATGATGATCATGGTCGATGACGACTCTCAGCCGCATTTCGACCAGGTCGCGAAGGGCGTCGAGAAGGCGGGCGTCCGCATTCGGGAGCGGCTGCCCCATCTGGGCACGATCATCGGTGTCGGCGACTCGTCGACGATGGCGGCCGTGTCCTCGATCGACGGCGTCCAGCTCGTCCGGCCCGAGAAGGCGTTCCAGCTTCCGCCCATGTCGGACGCGATCCCGCAATAGTCACGGCGCGACGACGGCGAGTCCGTCTTCGACGTCCGGGCCGTCTCACGCCAGCATCGGCCTAAACCCCGGATCGCCCTTCGCCATCGCACGCCGATACGGCTCCCGCTCGCCGATGCGGGCGAGATAGGCGCGGATGGCCGGGTAGGGCGCGAGGTCGAGGGGCGCGAAGAGGCGCATCGTCGAGAGCGAGAACACCGTCATGATGTCGGCGGCCGTGAGGTCCGGGCCGGCGAGGAACGGCGAGGCGGCGAGCCGCGCCTCCACGTGGGCGACGACGCGGCCGAGGCGCGCGCTCTGGGCCACGAAGGCCGGATGGTCGGCCGGCATCTTCGCGCGGGCCAGGGTGCCGAGGCGGGACAGGTTGAGCTGCAGCGTGCCGTTGGCGAAGTGCAGCCAATACAGGTAGGCCGCGAAGGCCGGATGGTCGGGCCCGTAGGCGAGGCGGCCGTCGCCGTGGCGGGCCAGGACGTAGGCGACGATGGCGCCGGATTCGGCGAGCACCACGTCGCCGTCCTCGATCGCGGGGGCGGCGCCGAGCGGGTGAACGTCCTTCAGCGCCGGCGGCGCCAGGATCGTGACCGGGTCGCGGTCGTAGCGCACCAGCCGATAGGGCAGGCCCAGCTCCTCGCAGAGCCAGAGGATGCGCTCCGATTGCGAGCGGCCGAGATGGTGGATGGTGAGCATGGAATCCTCCGGGATTCGCTCTGCCGCATCGTGAGCCGGCCGTCACGGGGTGGTGCGTGCTTCGAGACGGCGCGTGCCGCGCCTCCTCGGCATGACGAGGGTGGGTAGCAGTTCGATCCATCGGGTTCGTCGCCCCCGTCGTCATGCTGAGGTGCGGAGCGCAGCGAAGCCTCGAGGCACGCGGGACGGTGGTGCGCGGGCCTCCGAGTTGCCCGCCCGCGCCCTCGCGCGCTAGAGGGCGTGCACTCCCTCTGACGGCGATCCGACCATGTCCTCTGCCGACCGCACCAAGGCGCGGCTGCCGCGCGGCTTCGCCGACCGCGCCCATGCCGATCTCGCCGCCACGCATCGCATGATCGAGGCGATCCGGGCGGTCTATCACCGCTACGGGTTCGAGGCGCTGGAGACGCCGTTCGTCGAGTACACGGAGACGCTGGGCAAGTTCCTGCCGGACCTCGACCGGCCGAACGAGGGCGTGTTCTCGTTCCAGGACGACGACGAGCAATGGCTCTCGTTGCGCTACGACCTGACGGCGCCGCTCGCGCGGTTCGTGGCGGAGCGGCTGGACGCGCAGAACCTGACGCTGCCCTACCGCTCCTTCCGGCACGGCTGGGTGTTCCGGAACGAGAAGCCCGGCCCCGGGCGCTTCCGGCAGTTCATGCAGTTCGACGCGGACACGGTCGGCTCCGCCTCCGTCGCGGCGGATGCCGAGATCTGCATGATGGCCGCCGACACGCTGGAGGCGGTGGGCATCCCGCGCGGCGATTACGTCGTGAAGGTGAACAACCGCAAGGTCCTCGACGGCCTGATGGAGGCCGTGGGGCTCGGCGGGCCGGAGAACGCGGGCCGGCGCCTGACGGTGCTGCGCGCGATCGACAAGCTCGACCGGCTCGGGCCCGACGGCGTGCGGCTGCTGCTCGGGCCCGGCCGCAAGGACGAGAGCGGGGACGTCACGAAGGGTGCGGGGCTCGCGCCCGACGCGGCCGAGTTCATCCTCGCGGCCAGCCTCGGCCGGCCGGGGGACGCGGCGCCGGACGGCACGGGCGCGCTCTACGCGGAGGGCCGGGCCGAGCTCGCGCAGATCGAGGAGCTCGTGCGCGCCGGCGGCTACGGGCCCGACCGCGTCCGCATCGACACCTCCGTCGTCCGCGGGCTCGAATACTATACGGGCCCGGTCTTCGAGGCCGAGCTGACCTTCGAGGTGACGGGCGAGGACGGGGCCGCGATGCGGTTCGGCTCCGTCGGCGGGGGCGGGCGCTACGACGGGCTCGTCGGCCGCTTCCGGCCCGAGCCCGTGCCGGCGACGGGCTTCTCCATCGGCGTGTCGCGCCTGCTCTCGGCGCTGCAGGCCGTGCGGTCGCCGATCGTCGCCGGCACGGAGGAGGCCGGCCCGGTCGTCGTGCTGGTGATGGATCGCGACCGGATCGCGGATTACCAGCGCATGGTCGCGACGCTGCGGGCGGCCGGCCTCCGGTCCGAGCTGTATCTCGGCGCGGCCGGCATGAAGGCGCAGATGAAATACGCCGACCGCCGCCGCGCGCCCTGCGTCGTCATCCAGGGCTCGAACGAGAAGGCCGAGGGCGTCGTGCAGATCAAGGATCTCGCGGCGGGCGCCCAGCAGGCCGGCGCGGTCGCGGCCTCCAACGCCGATTATCGCGCGGCGCGTCTGGCGCAGTTCTCCGTTCCCGAAATCGAGATGGTCGAGGCGGTGCGAAAGATCGTGGAGCGCCCGATCGATTAAGGAAGATCGCGAGGCAATACTTGCGCCTGCCGGAACCATGCCCTACCGGCGCGGTTGCACGCGCAGTCAAGCTTGACCAGGAGGAGCGGATGGCAACGAGACCGACACGCAAGACGAAGGCGGCCGACGCGCCGTCCGACGTCGCCGCGGCGGCTCCGGCTCCCACCGAGACGAAGACGACATCCCGCCGGTCCCCCGCCGCGAAGACGAAGGCGGCGCCTGCCGTTC
>JAEUAC010000032.1 GCA_019695455.1 Methylorubrum extorquens
CAGGCCCCGCCCCGGCGGGCCTGCGGCCCGTCCCGGCCCGCCCCTCCGGGGAGGGACACCGTCACGGCCCTCACTTCGCGGGCGAGGTCTCGTCGACCCAGATCTCGTCGTAGTACTGCCAGGCGAGCTCCGTCGCGTTCGGCTGCAGCCCGTGGACCCAGGGCTGATAGGCGAGCACGGCCTTGTTGTAGTTGAAGAACCACATCGGCGCCTCGTCCTGGATCAGCGCGTTCGCCTTCTTCAGGAGGTCGAGCTTCTTGGCCTCGTCGTCCGTCGCGCCCGCCTCGTCGAGCATCTTGTCGACCTGCGGATTGGCGAAGGCCGTGTAGTTGCAGGCCGAGCGCGGCACGGTCGAATGGAAGCACTTCAGCGCGGCTGCCGGATCGGGGCCCGAGATGTTCGACCAGATGTAGGCCTGGTACTCGCCCTTGCGGACGACGTCGGAGAGGACGGTCGCCTCGACGGGCTTCACCTTCACGCGGATGCCGACGCGCTGGAGCATCGGGATCACGGCCTCCACGATCGGCACGCCCCAGCTCTCGTTCTGCGAGGCGGTCCATTCGAACTCGAACCCGTCCGGGTAGCCGGCCTCCACGAGGAGCTTCTTGGCGCGCTCGGGATCGAACGCGTAGGGCTTCAGGGCGGAATCGTAGGCCGGGGAGGACACGGGCAGCCAGCTCGTCGCCCGCACGGCCTTGCCGCGCACGAGGCGGCGGATGATGAGGTCCGTGTCGATGGCGTGGTTGATCGCCTGGCGCACGCGCTTGTCGGCGAAGGGCTTGAACTCCTGGTTCATGCCCATGACGCGGGTATAGACCTCCGCCACCTCGAGCAGGCCCTTCGACAGAGCGGGATCCTGCCCGTACGCCTGGTACTGGACGGGCCCCAGGATGGAGGCGTCGATCTCCTTGTTGCGGAAGGCGACGTCGCGGGCCGAGGCCTCGGGCATGATCGAGATCACGACCCGGTCCGTGTAGGGCTTGCCGGGCTTGTAGAAGCGGTCGAACCGCTCGGCGACGAAGCGGGAGCCCGGCACGTGCTCGACGAACCTGTAGGGGCCGAGCCCGATCGGCTTCTGCAGGAAGCTCTCCTTCGCGGCCTCGTCCGCCGGATAGATCGACGTCACGGCCGTGATGAACTGGAAGCCCGGATCGCCCTTCTCCGCCATCGTGATCTCGAGCGTGAGGTCGTCGATCTTCCTGAGGCCGGAGATCTCCTTCGCCTGGCCCTTCTCGACCTCGACGGCGCCCTTGATGGTGCGCACGTAGCGAGCGCCCGGATAGGCCTTGGAACCGTCCATGATGCGGTTGAACGTCCAGACGACGTCGTCCGCGTTCATCTTGCGGCCGTGATGGAAGTACACGTCGTCACGGAGCTTGAAGGTGTGCGTCAGGCCGTCGGCCGAGGTCGTGACCGTCGTGAACAGCTCCGGGACCGGCTTGTTGGCCTTCGAATCCCAATTGTAGAGCGACCGGTGGATCGCCTTCGCCCAGATCTCGTCCTGCGCCCTGTTCGAGGCCAGGATGTCCATGGACGCGAAGCTCGACCCGTAGGCGGCCGTGTACCGGAAGGTGCCGCCCTTGCGCGGCGTCTGGGCGTTGGCCCCTGCCGCGACGAGCAGCGCGGACGCGGTGACGAGTAGCCTGAACACGAAGATGCCTCCCGGGGATCGTCTGCGGCCGGAGGACCCGGCCGTCGTTGGTCTGGCGTTACGCTAGGGCCGTCCGGCCCGACACTCAACGGGGTGGCGGCGGCTCCATCCCCCGCCATTCGCATGAGGCGCCCGGCCGCCGGCTCGCCCGGCCGGCCTTACTTGGCCGTCAGGGCCTGGATCTTCTCCAGCCACGGCTTCACGGTCGGGAAGTCCTTCAGCAGCGCCGCGTGCACGGCCGGCGCGGTCGCCCGGAAGCTCGCGAGATCCGGCTCGATGATCTGGATCTTGCCCTTCTTCATCTGCTCCAGGCTGTCGGCGTAGTCCTTCTTGTAATGGGCGTTGGCGAAGGTCACGGCCTCGGCCGAGGCCTCCTGCATGATGCGCTTGTGCTCCGGCGACAGCGCATCCCACTTCGCCTTCGACATCATGATGAGCGCCGGCATGTACATGATCTTGGCCATGACGTAGGTCTTCGAGACCTCGACGAAGCGATCCTGCAGGAACACGTCCGGCGAGTTCTCGGCCGCGTCGACGGCGTTGTTCTGCAGCGCCATGTAGAGCTCCGTATAGGCCATGGGCGTCGGCTGCGCGCCGAGCGCCTCGTAGGCCTTCACGTAGCCGGGACCCTGGATCACGCGGATCTTGAGGCCCTTCATGTCGGCCGCGCTCCGGATGATCTTGCCGTTGGTGAAGATGTTGCGTTCCAGCGCCGAGATGAAGCCCAGCCCGACGAGGTTGTAGCGCGGCAGGAGGTCCAGCATCTCGCGCCCGACCGGCGACGCCAGCACGGCGTTCGCCTGGTCGACGCTGTCGAAGAGGTAGGGGAACGAGAAGACCGAGTACTCCTTCACCGTGTTCTCGACCGGCGCCTCGCCCGTGACCACGATGTCCTGCGTGCCCGTGCGGGCCGACTGGATCATCTTGACCTCGCCGCCGAGCTGCGCGGACGGGAACACCGTGATCTTGATCTGGCCGTTCGACTTCGCCGCCGCGACCTCGGCGAGCTTGGCCGCCGCCGCGTGGTAGTGGCTCGACGTCGTGAGGACATGGCCGGCGTTGAGCTCGACCGTCTGGGCGACGGCCGCCGTGCCGGCGAGGGCGGCCGCGAGCGCGGCGAGGGTGGATCGGACGAACGGGATCATGACGGGTCTCCTGGGGCGGGTCAGAGAAGGGCGAGGCTGAGGGCCGGCACGTAGCTGATGATCAGCACGTCGATCGTGAGCACGGCCAGGAAGACGAGGAGCGGGCGCGTCATGGCGTCCATGGAGACGCCCGAGATCTGGCTCGCGATCGTGAGGTTCACGGCGACCGGCGGCGTGACCATGCCGGTCGCCACGTTGACGATCATGACGATGCCGAAATGGATCGGATCGATGCCGTAGGATTGCGCGACCGGCCCGAGGATCGGCCCCAGGATGAGGATGGTCGCGAGCGCCTCCATGAACGTGCCGACCACGAACAGGAGTACGTTGACCAGGAGCAGGAAGGCGATCGGCCCGCCCGCGATCTGGCCGATCAGTTCGCCGAAGTAGTGTGGGATGCGGTTGATGGTCATCGCGTAGCCGAACAGGGCCGCGAAGGCGACGATGAGCATGACCATGCCGGTCATGACGGCGGAGTCGTTCAGGATCCTGACGACGTCGCCGGGCGTGATCTCCCGGTAGACGAACATGCCGACGACGAAGCCGTAGACGACGGCGACGACCGACGCCTCGGTGGCCGTGAAGGCGCCCGAATAGATCCCGCCGAGGATGATGACGGGCATGAGCAGCGCGATCAGGGCCTCGCGCCCGACGACGACCACGTTCCGCAGCCAGGGCCCGAAGGCGACGCGGCTGGTCTCGTCGAAGCCCTGGATCTTGGCCATGGCGCAGATGGTCAGGATGAGGCTCAGGCCGATGAACAGGCCGGGCAGGATGCCCGCGATGAAGAGCCCGCCGATCGAGACGTTCGCGACGAGGCCGTAGATGACCATCGGCAGCGAGGGCGGGATGATGGCGCCGAGCTCGCCGCCGACCGCGACCGTCGCGGCCGCGAACGGCTTCGGGTAGCCCTTCCGCTCCATGGCGGGGATCATGGTCGAGCCGACGGCGGCCGTCGTGGCCGAGGACGAGCCGGAGATGGTCGAGAAGAACATGCAGGTCAGGATCGCGGCGCTGCCCACGCCGCCCCGCATCCAGCCGAGCAGCGCGGTCGCGAGCCCGATCAGCCGGCTCGAGATGCCGCCGACTTTCATGATGTTGCCAGCGAGCACGTAGAACGGGATCGCGAGGAGCGCGAAGGAATCCAGCGCCTCGAAGACGTTCTGCGGCACCGCGATGAGGTCGATGCCGCGCGCCTTCAGCGCGATGACGGACGAGATCCCCATCACGGCGAAGATGGGCACCGCGACCGCGAGGAGGGCCGTCATCCAGCCGAAGAGGAGGGCCATGGCGTCGCGCTGCCTGTCAGACGAGGTTCGCTTCGGGATCGTCCTCGATCGCCGGCGCCAGCGAGTGTCGCGACGCGAGGGCGTGTTCGAGGAGGAACGTCCCGATGTTGACGATGGCGACGACGGAGCCGACCGGGAGCGCCGCGTAGACCCAGGCCATCGGCAGCGCGAGCACGGTCGACCACTCCTCCGCGCCGAACTCGCACCAGCGCCAGCCGAGCCAGGTGAGCAGGCCGAAGAAGGCGATCGTGACGAGGAGCGCCAGGACGCGGATCGCGTCGCCGGCCCGGACCGGCAGGGCGTCCGGCAGGCTGTCGACCGCGATCAGCGAACCCGAGCGAGCCGCGATCGCGGCGCCCAGGAAGATGCTCCAGATCATCAGGTAGCGGGCGATCTCCTCCGACCACGGCACCGACAGGACGAGGCCGAGCGGCGGCAGGGCGAAGCGCACCAGGATCTGCACGAAGACCACGGCGACCATGACGGCCAGCATGGCCCCGACCGCGTGCCTCAGGACCGCGTTCATGCGGTCGACGCCGCGCAGCCAGCGACCGGCGACGCCCGTGATCGGCGCGTGCGCGATCCTCACGCGGCACCCGCCCGGGCGTCGAGCTCGCGCCGCTCGCCGTCGATGGACGCGACGAGGTTCGAGGCGACGGTCTCGATGTGCTGCCGGAGGAGGGCCGCGCCTCCGGCCGCGTCGCCGAGGCGCGCGAAGGCGAGGAGCTGCCGATGGTCGACGAGCTCGCGTTCGACGTCCATGGCGACCGCGAGCTGCAGGTTCACGTAGCGCATGGCGTTGTCGTGCACGCCGCGCAGCAGCTTCATGGCCTGGTCGCGTCCGCTCGGCGCGCAGAGCGCCGCGTGGAAGCGCCAGTTCAGGGCGCCCCAGTTGCTGGGATCGCCGGACGCGCTCGCCTCGGCCGTGACCGCCTCCGCGAGCGCGAGATCCGCCTCCGTCATGCGCGGCACGGCGAGCGCGAATAGCCAGGTCTCGAGCTGGACGCGGATCTCGAACAGCTCCTCGATCTCGGCCGGCGAGAGCGACGACACGATGGTGCCCTTGTGGATCTCGGTCGAGACGAGGCCTTCCGCCTCGAGGTGCCTGATCGCCTCCCGCAAGGGCACGCGCGACGCGCCGAGCTCCGCCGCGAGCCGCTCCTGCCGCAGCGGCGCACCCGCCGGCAGCTCGCCGGAGACGATGCGGCGCCGCAGCTCGGCGACGATCTGGTCGGTCAGCGACAGCCGGCCGATCTTCATGGCGACCCCTCGATTGAATACGATATTCAATCACGCACCATGCGAGGCGCAAGCCTGGATTTTCACCGCCGTGTGAGCAGCGAACGAGCACGCTCGCCGGTTGCCGCCGCCGTCCAGTACCGAATATTGTATTCAATCGAGCCGCCCGGGGCGGTCAGGAGGATCGCATGAGGCTGCAGGGCAAGATCGCCGTCGTCACGGGGGCCGGATCGGGGATCGGGCGCGAGACGGCGCTGCTCTTCGCACGCGAAGGGGCCCGCGTGGTCGCGGCCGACCGGAACGTGGCGGCAGCGACGGCGGTCGGCGCCGAGATCGAGGCGGCGGGAGGCATGGGCGAGGCGGCGACGCTCGACGTGGCACGCGCCGCCGACGTGGAGCGCGTTCTCGCCGACGTCGCGACCCGCCACGGCCGGCTGGACATCCTGGTCAACAACGCGGGCTACGGCATCAAGGGAACGGTCGTCGAGACCTCCGAGGAGGACTGGAACGCCCTGATGGCCGTGAACGTGAACGGCGTCTTCTTCGGCTGCAAATACGCGATCCCCATCATGAAGGCGCAGGGCGGCGGCACGATCGTCAACACGGCCTCGACGACATCCCGCGTCGGCATCCGGGACCGGGCGGCCTACGTCGCCTCCAAGGGGGCGGTCGGCGCGCTGACGCGGGCGGTCGCGCTGGACCATGTCGACGACAACATCCGCTGCAACGCGGTCGCGCCCGGCACGATCGGCTCGCCCTATTTCGACGAGATCTTCGCCCGCGCCCCCGATGCCGCCGCCCTGCGGGCGAGCCTGGAGGCGCGCCAGCCCATGAACCGCCTCGGCACGCCGAAGGAGATCGCGAACGCGATCCTGTTCCTGGCGAGCGACGAATCGTCGTTCTGCACGGGCACGCTGCTCTTCGCCGACGGCGGCTGGACCGCCCGCTGACGGCGGCGCGGTCGCTTCAGGGGGACGTGACCTCGACGGAGGCGGCGAGGCGTTCGATCGCGTCGCGGGACGGCAGGTTCGGGCCGGGCAGGCCGAGCTTGCCGACCGCGAAGGCGGTCGCGAGGCGGGCGAGTCGGTCGGGCCCGGGATCCTCGGTGAGCGCGGCCAGGATCCCGGCCACCAGCGCGTCGCCCGCGCCCACGGTCGAGCCCGGCTTCGCCTCGAGCCGGGCGAGGCGCCGGCCCTCCGGCCCGCAGAAGAGCCCCCCATCGGCGCCGAGCGACACGACGACGTGCGCGATGCCCCGCTCCCGCAATCGCTCCGCTTCCGCGACGACGTCCGTCAGCGCGCGCAGGGGGCGTCCCGCGAAGGCCTCGAGTTCGCGTCGGTTCGGCTTCAGGAGGAAGGGTGGCGCCGCCCCGGGCGCGAGCGCCGCCTCGAGCGTCGCGCCGCTCGTGTCGAGAGCGATCCGATAGCCGGCCGCTCCGAGTTCGGCGGCGAGAAGCCGGTAGCTGTAGGCCGGCAGGCCCTCCGGCAGGCTGCCGGCGAGGAGGCAGAAGGCGGGTGCCGAGCCGGCCTCCCTGATCGCCGCCGCCACCCGTCCCAGGATTCCGGCATCGCAGGAGAGGCCCGGCAGGTCGATGTCGGTCGTGCCGAATTCGGCGACGATCTTGATGTTCGTCCGCGTCTCGCCGTCGAGCCGGAGGCAGGCGTCGCGGATCCCCTTTCGACCGAACAGGGCCTCGAAGACGCCCGCGTTCTCGCCTCCGAGAAGCCCCACCGCGGCGACGGACACGCCCCAATCCGCGAGGCAGCTTGCGACGTTGATGCCCTTTCCGCCGGGATCGAACCGGACCGAGCGGGCGCGATGGACCTCGCCGGGGCGCAGCCTGTCGAGCAGGATCGTCTGGTCGATGGCGGGATTGAGCGTGACGGTCACGACCCTGACGGGGCTCATGAAGCGGGCGGTGGAACGGTCGACATCGGGTCTCCTCGCCCACGCGGCGGGCCGGCCCCGCCCAGGAAAGCGGTTTCGCCAGCCCGTGTCGAGGCGCCGCCGCGGCGAACCCGGTGGATCGCTCCCCCCGCGATGCGGTATCCGGCCGAGGTCGCGGGAGTGGGGTCATGGACGAGGCGAGGCGAGAGCTGGTGGAGGCCGGCCGGGAGATGCTGCGGCTCGGCCTGACGCGCGGAACGTCCGGCAACCTGTCGGTCCGTGCGGGAGACGGGATCCTCATCACGCCGAGCGGCATCGCCTACGATCGGCTCCGGCCCGACGACATGGTGCCGCTGACCTTCGACGGCCGGCACGAGGGCGCGCTGCGTCCCTCGACGGAATGGCGCTTCCACGCCGACATCCTGCGGACGCGTCCGGATTTTGCCGCCGTGGTCCACACGCATTCGACGCACGCGACGGCCGTGGCCGTGCTCGGGCGCGCCATCCCGGCGATCCATTACGACATCGCCGCGGCCGGCGGCCCGACGATCCGCTGCGCGCCCTACGCGACGTTCGGGACCCCCGCACTCGCGGCCCACGTCCTCGACGCCATGGATGGGCGGAGCGCCTGCCTGCTCGCCCATCACGGCGTGGTGGCGGCGGGCCCGACCCTCGCGAAGGCGCTCGCGCTCGCGACCCTCGTCGAGGAACTGGCCCGACTGTACCTTCTCTGCCTTCCGGCGGGGGAGCCGCCGATCCTGCCGGATGACGAGATCGCGCTTGTCGTCGCGCTGTACGCCGATTACGGCCGCCAGCCCGCCCGGGACGCGGGCCCGACCTGAGCTTTCGGGCCTGGAGACGGGCAGCCGGATGCGCTACCACCGGCCAAACCTTTCTGTCTTCGGAGGAAACCGCATGTATCCCAAGGTCCAGCTGCACATCGCGGGCGAGTGGCGCGACGCCCGTTCGGGCAAGACCATGCCGATCGTGAACCCGGCGACCGCCGAGGAGGTCGGAACCCATCCGGTCGCGGGCCACGACGATCTCGACGAGGCGCTCGAGGCGGCCGACCGCGGCTTCAAGGCCTGGAAGAAGGTCTCGGCGTTCGAGCGCTCCAAGATCATGCGCAAGGCCGCGAACCTCATGCGCGAGCGCGTGGACACGATCGCCCGCATGATGACGATCGAGCAGGGCAAGCCGCTGGCCGAGGCCAAGGGCGAGACGCTGGCCGGCGCCGACACGATCGACTGGTTCGCCGAGGAGGCGCGCCGCGCCTACGGCCGCGTCATCCCGGCCCGCATGGACGGCGTGATGCAGATCGTGGTGCGCGAGCCCGTCGGTCCCGTCGCGGCCTTCACGCCCTGGAACTTCCCCGTCAACCAGGCGGTCCGCAAGCTGTCGGCCGCGCTCTGCACGGGCTGCTCGGTGATCCTGAAGGGTCCCGAGGACACGCCCGCCTCCTGCGCCGAACTGGTGCGCGCCTTCCTCGACGCGGGCGTTCCGGGTGACGTGCTCGGCTACGTGCTCGGCGTGCCGGCCGACATCTCGGGCTACCTGATCCCGCATCCGGTGATCCGGAAGATCTCCTTCACGGGCTCGACGCCGATCGGCAAGCAGCTGGCGGCGCTCGCCGGCCAGCACATGAAGCGCGTCACGATGGAGCTCGGGGGTCACGCGCCCGCGATCGTGTTCGGCGACGCCGACATCGACAAGGCGGTGTCCGTCCTGTCGACCAACAAGTTCCGCAACGCCGGCCAGGTCTGCGTGGCGCCGACCCGCTTCCTCGTCCACGAGTCGATCGCGGACGAGTTCACCCAGAAGTTCACGGCGGCCGCGAAGGCCATCAAGGTCGGCGACGGCCTCGAGGCGGGCGTCACGATGGGGCCGCTCGTCGGCGCGCGACGCGTGTCTGCCATGGAGGAGTTCGTGGCCGACGCCGAGGCGTCCGGCGCCGAGCTCCGCACGGGCGGCAAGCGCATCGGCAACCAGGGCTTCTTCTTCGAGCCGACGGTGTTCTCGAACGTGCCGCTCTCGGCCCGGATGATGAACGAGGAGCCCTTCGGGCCGATCGCCGCCATCCGGTCGTTCTCGGACGAGGAGGAGGCCTTCACGGAGGCGAACCGGCTTCCCTACGGCCTCGCGGCCTACGCCTATACGCGCTCGACCGACACTGCCGAGAAGCTCGCCTCCCGCGTCGAGTCCGGCATGATCTCGATCAACCACCACGGGCTCGCCCTGCCGGAGGTGCCGTTCGGCGGCATGAAGGATTCGGGCTACGGCTCCGAGGGCGGTTCGGAGGCGATCGAGGGCTACCTGAACTCGAAGTTCGTCACGACCATGCGGGCCTGAGCCCGCGCATCCGGCCGCCGGCCCGTTCGGCGGCCGGCCGGGGCGGACGATGTCCGCCCCGCTTTCTCCGGTCAGAACAGGGCGAGCTGGGCCGTGTTCTTGGCCGGCTTGGCGGGCTTGGCGAAGAGGTCCGTCCGGAGCGGACGCTTGACGCGATTGAAGCCGAGGCGCGCCGCCGCCGCCTCGAAGCGTCGTCCGATCATCCAGGCATACGGTCCGACGCCCGTCTGACGCTGGCCCCAGGCGGCGTCGTAGAGCTGGCCTCCCCGCGTCCCCTCGACCAGCGACAGGACGTGCTTCATCCGGTCGGGATAGTTCTCGGCCAGCCAGTCGCGCACCAGCCCCTTCAGCTCGTGCGGCAGCCGCAGGAGCACGTAGCCCGCCTCGCGGGCGCCCGCCGCATAGGCGGCCTGCAGGATGCCCTCGATCTCGTGGTCGTTCAGTGCCGGGATGACGGGCGCGACGAGCACCGTCACGGGGATGCCGGCTTCGGCGAGCATCCGGACGGCCGCCAGGCGCTTCGCGGGCGTCGCGGCACGCGGCTCCATCCGGCGGGCGAGCTTCGGGTCGAGCGTCGTGATGGAGATGGCGACCTTGGCGAGCCCGCGCGCCGCCATCGGCGCGAGGATGTCGATGTCGCGCGTCACGAGCGCCGACTTCGTCACGATCCCGACCGGATGCCCGACCTCGGCCAGCACCTCCAGGATGCCCCGCGTGATGCGATGCTGCCGCTCGATCGGCTGGTAGGGATCGGTGTTGGTGCCGAGCGCGATCACCTTCGGCACGTAGCCGGGCGCCGCGAGCTCCTTGCGCAGCAGTTCGGGCGCGTTCGGCTTGGCGAAGAGCTTCGTCTCGAAGTCGAGCCCCGGCGAGAGGCCCTGGTAGGCGTGGCTCGGCCGCGCGAAGCAATAGGCGCAGCCGTGCTCGCAGCCCCGGTACGGGTTGATCGACTGATCGAAGCCGATGTCGGGCGAGTCGTTCTTGGTGACGATGGTGCGAGGGTGCTCGAGCGTCACCTCCGTCTTGAGGGGCGGAGCCTCTTCGACGAGGTCCCATCCGTCGAAGGCCGTCTCGCGCTGGACCGGCTCGTACCGCCCGTCGGGGTTGCCGCCGCTGCCCCGCCCGTGGCGGCGCTCCGCCTCGACGGCCGGATAGGTGCGGAGTTCGGGACGCCGGCGCTCGACGGTCATCGGCGGCGGCGTCATCGGCCGCTTGCGGGTGGTGGTCTCGTTGGTCGTGCGCAGCGTGGTCCGGCTCATGCGGGTCTCCTCGCGGTCAGGCGGGCGGACGAATCGCGTCTGTGTCACCGAGACTAGAACAAATCAGGAACATGGCAACGGATTTCGACGGAGATCTCGTCAAGGGCCGTTCGCCCGTCCTGCACAGGAGAGACGCCCGGGCCCGAGCCGGTGTTCCGGCGGCCGCTGTGGACAAGTCAGTCGAGGAGCGTCGCCGGCCGGTAGCCGGCTCTCAGGGCGGCGATGGTCGGGGCCGGCGTGAGGACGAGCACGCGGTCCGGCGTCGTCGCGGCCGGGCCGTAGCCTTCCGGCCGCCAAGCATGCAGGAGCCCGGCGCGGACGAGGGCGGGTGCGCGGTCGCCGTCGAGGACGAAGGCGCCGTCGGGCAGGTCGGCCGCGCGGGCCTCGACGTGGCGCTGGACCCTGGTTCCTGGCTCGAGACGGGCCGCGTGGAGCGCCCGGTCCATGTCCTTCGCCCGCGGCCGCGTGCCGGTCGCCGCCGTCCAGGCCTCACGGAAGCGAGCGTAGTCGGCCCGCCGACATTCCGCGCATGGCCGATGCCCCGCCGCGAGCGACACGGCCTCGTCGGCGAAGAACAGTTCCGTCCAGGTCCCGGGCGTCATCACGGCCCGCCGCCGCCCCTTGAACGCGAGGACGCAGGCGATCCAGCTCCGGTGCCGCCACCGCGCCACGCCGAGCCGTCCGGCCGCATCGTGCAGGATGCCGCGATTGCCCGTCAGCGTGCCGCGGAACGGCAGGGCCACGATCTCGCTCGTCGGCAGCACGCGGTTCTGGCGGGTCATGGTTGAAGCGTGACAAATCCCAGCGCTTCGGCCGCCGCGAGGAGACGGACATCGTAGCTGGCGAGGGTCACGTCTGCGCCGCGCTCGCGAAGGTGATCCATGGCAGCGAGGTGAAGCCCGTCGAGTGTCCGAACCTGCAGAGGAAAGGGATGCAACGCTCGCACGTGCGAGGTCCCACCGAACTCAATGTAGCTGAGGCGACGGAGAACATTGCGTGCTCGACCATGGCGGTAAGCGCCGGCGCCGCGGGCGTGCAGTCTGTTCCAGACCTCGAATTGCAGAAGTCGGCTGGAGGCGAAGGATTGGGTCCAGAACGAGTGCGAAGGTCGGCGCGCTTCCGTGAAGACGTGCGCCAGCGCGACGGAGCTGTCGAGGTAGATCAACGATCCTCGCGATCGCGTGCCAACTCGGCCATCAACTCGTCGAAGGTGATGCCCGGGTCATCCGGTGGGGGCGGTCCTTCGTCCGGCATCGGCTCCCGCCAGTCGATCTCCGCCGGCGTCAGCCATCCTTCGCGGATGCCCATCCTCGAGACGTCCTCGTCGGACATGGCCGCGGCGTGTCGCGCGGGCCCGATCTCGGCTACGACCCGGCCCTCGACCGTGACGGACACGGTCTCGCCCGCCTCAGCGGCGCCGACGTATTCGGCGATCCGTTCGCCGAGATCCTGGATACGGACGGTCCGCATGACCGAAAGCTTGGCGTCGCGCCGCGCGCCCGTCAACGGGTGTGCGGTCAGCCTCCGCCGCGACGCAGATGCTCGTC
>JAEUAC010000136.1 GCA_019695455.1 Methylorubrum extorquens
GCCCTCCCGCGCGTCGATGAAGAGGTCGAAGGAGGCGCCGCCGCGCGAGCCGAGGAAGAGCGTCGGCCGCTCCGCATTCAGCCGCGGCCCGTCCGAGCCGATCAGCACGTCCGAGCGGAACAGGTCGCGATGGGCCGCGCAGATCTCGCGCAGGCCGGGCGAGCCCGTCTCCTCGCCGGTCTCGATCAGCCACTTGGCGTTGAAGCCGAGGCGCCCCCGCGTGGCGATCACGGCCGCCTGGGCGGCGAGGTTGATCGCGTGCTGGCCCTTGTTGTCGACGATTCCCCGCCCGTACCAGCGCCCGTCCCGCTCCGTCAGCCGCCAGGGCGAGAGGCCCGGCTCCCAGCTCTCGTCGAGGCCGCGGATGACGTCGCCGTGGCCGTAGCCGAGCACCGTCAGGGCGTCCGGGTCCTCGATGCGCTCCGCATAGAGGAAGGGCCCCTTCGCCTTCGGTTCGTGCAGGAGGCGGCACGAGAAGCCCAGCCGCTCGAAGGCCGGCCGCATCTCCTCCTCGAGATAGCGCACGAGCTCCGGCGCCCGCGCCGGGTCCTGGCTCTCCGTCGGGATCGCCACCCGCCTGGCGAGATCCTCGCGGAACGCGCCCGAATCGAAGAACGCGAAGGCGTGGGCGATGGCGGCGTCGCGGGTCATGGGGGGCTCCCTGGGGCGGGCCGAACCTACCCCATCGACCCGGGCGACGTCATTGCGCGCGACGCGCTCGGATGACGGTCGAGCCGCCCGTTCCGTTCGACGCCGTGCCACGGTCGCCTGGGCCCGCATCCGCGATCGCCGCGAGCATGGCGGCGAGCAAGGGACGCAGGCCGCCGATCGCCTTCACCTCGCCCGTCGCGGGCACGTACCCCGCGCCGCCCGCAGCCGACGCGTAGGCGAGGGCCGCGGCGAGGCTGGCCGCGCTGCTTCGCAGGTCGCCCCGTCCGTTCACGACAAGCGCGTGCCGGTACGGCTCTCCGGGAGGTCGGGGAAGGGTGGAAACGTCGAGCGGCGCGAGGCGGAGGAGAACGGACCGGCCACCGAAGGTCGCCGGCACTCCGGCCGACGTCCAATCCGCATCGGTGAGGTTGAGCGGCACGGCTGGGACCTCGCGGTCGATGGATGCCTGCCACTCGACACGCCCCAGTTCGCGCTGCGTGACGATGACGAGGTCAGACAAGTCCATCGGACGGCTCCCGAGGCGATGAGGTCGTGGCCTTGATCAAGACGCCACGAAGGACGTTGAGCTCGATGATGGGCATGAAGACATCGCCGCCGACATGGTCCCTGATGCTTTGCACCCGAGTCCGGCCCAACGTCGCCGCCCCTGTCTTCAAATCCCACACTGCCTTCGGCGGCGCCGCGTCATCGGCGCCTCTGAGAACGGCGTCGGTTCGGATGCTGCCGGCAAGGCCGTATCGAAGCAACGCCTGACCGTCGAACCACGTAGTTTCGGCCTCCAAGCCCGGGATACCCGATCGGCGTACGGCATCGGCAAATGCCAGATGCACCTTGATCCCATAGAGAATTCCGGAACCAGGCCCGATCTCGTCCAGGATGTCCGCGATCTTGTCGATGAGCTTGTCCGTCACCGAGTCGATCTCGAGATCGCCGGTGCTTGCGTCATTGAGGATCTTTGTGCTGCCCGTCACCTCGGGATCGTCAGCACCTCCGCTGGTCCATCGGCCTCGACCGTCTCGAGGCTGGTTCGGATCGTACTTTCGCAGTCGTGTCAGGAAGAATCGGTAAGCTGACGTCGTTCGATGCCCAAGGCGCATAGACCGGATCGCGACCGTTCCAGCTCGCGCGTTCCGAAGAATGGACCGAACATGAAGCATCTGACGTCCTCCATGTAGGCTTTTATTCCTGGATCATGGACCGTGTCAACATCGCGAGGGAGCGTTGTGCGGCAGGTCGGTTGTATGCGGCAGGGAGAGCGCCTACCTCCGGCTCTCGGGGCCGCTGCGGCCCCTTTTTCGTCCGCGCATGACCGATCCCGCCTCCCCCCATGCCTCCGCGCCCGACGCGCGCCGGTTCGACCATGTCGAGACCTGGATCTTCGATCTCGACAACACGCTCTATCCGCACGAGGCGCGGGTGTGGCCGCAGGTGGACGAGCGCATCACGCTCTACCTGATGAAGCTGTTCGAGACGGACGGGCTCTCGGCGCGGGCGCTGCAGAAGCACTACTACCACCGCTACGGCACGACGCTGCGGGGCCTCATGGAGGAGGAGGGCATCGTGCCGGCCGACTTCCTCGACTTCGCGCACGACATCGACCATTCGGCCATCGAGCTGAACCCGGCGCTCGGCGACGCCATCGAGCGGCTGCCCGGCCGCAAGCTCATCCTGACCAACGGCTCGCGCAAGCATGCGAGCAACGTCGCGACGAAGCTCGGGATCTTCCAGCATTTCGAGGACGTGTTCGACATCGAGGCCGCCGACTTCATCCCGAAGCCGGACCGGCACGCCTACGACCGCTTCCTCGCCAAGCACGCCGTGGAGCCGGCACGGGCGGCCATGTTCGAGGACATCGCCAAGAACCTGCTCGTGCCGCATGCGCTCGGCATGACCACCTGCCTCGTCCTGCCGAAGACGGTGGACCCGTTTCGCGAGACCTTCGAACAGGAGGCGGTCGCCGCTCCCCACATCGACCACGTCACGACCGATCTCGCGGGATTTTTGGCCGGACCGGTCTGCGGACCGCTCTAGGCCGCCTCGCGGTCCAGCAGCCCGGCCTCGCGCATCTCGTCGTGCAGCGCGATCGCGTCGAAGTCGAGCCCGTGCGGCCAGGCCAGCACGCCCATCTCGACGAAGGCGCGAGCGAAGAGGGCTTCGTCGCGGAGAGGCGCGATCATCTCACCGCCCGCGGCGACGACGTCCGCGAAGTCGCGGATGCCGCGGCTCCCGTCGGAGAACGCGACGAGCAGCCGATAGCCGCCGAGATGGCGAACGGTCGCAACCTTCACGAGATCGTTCATCCGACATCGGCTCCCGGCACGCGCTCGAACGGTCGATGCGCGCGGCCACGCTCCCAATTGTCGGACAGTTCGGTGCGCCGCGACAAGACCCACTGGCGGACAAGCGCGGCGGCGGCGGGCGGCAGGCGTCCCCGGATCACCTCGCCGGTGTCGATCGCGAAAAGGGCTTCCTGGCCCTGGTAGAAGGCATGCACGTGGGGCGGCGCGTTATCGCGCCAATACATCTGCACGACGATGCCGAAGAAGATCGAGATCGTCGGCACCGGCCCCGATCCGATTTCCTCTGCCCCGGAGCGATCGGCGGCCGACACGGAGCCGACCGCCTCCGACCTTCGCCTACTCGCAGACGCGCTCGCGGCGGATGACGATGTCGCCGTAGGGATCCACGAAGCGGCGGCGCTTCACGTAGCAGACCGGCT
>JAEUAC010000242.1 GCA_019695455.1 Methylorubrum extorquens
TCGCGCTCCCGCTGCCGCGGCGAGCGCAGATCGACGCCCACCTGACCGCCGGGCCCGACCTCCAGCGTCTGGGCGGAGGCGGGTGCGGTCGAGACGAAGCTCGCGCCAAGCAGAGCGGCGGCGGATAGTGCAAGGGCCATGGAACGCATGGATGAAGTCTCCGTAATGTCGCAGGAGAAACGAGTCCTGACGGAGTCGGTTCCAGTCGAGCTCGGTCCGGCCGTCGGTCGACAGCCTGCTATTCTGACGGATGTGACCCGAGCCCGAGCCCCCCACGATCCGCGCGCGCGAGGTTGCGTCCGGCGCGCCCGTCCTCTATCAGGCCGCGTCCGGCGGGGCGCCGTGCTGCCGTAGCTCAGTGGTAGAGCACTCCATTGGTAATGGAGAGGTCGAGAGTTCAATCCTCTCTGGCAGCACCATTCTTTCGGCGTCGCCCCGCTTCGGCTTCTCTCGCGATCGACGGTGACGGTCCGGCTTCACGGCCGATGCGGCGCGGCGATTCGCGCCGGTCTTCCCCGCCAGCCAGTCTCGCCGGTCGTCGCAGCCCAGGCGCGCGCCCGCCCGGGGCGGGTTCACCCGGTGGAAACCCGCGGCGTGCTTCGGTCGCGGCATGATCCGACATCCCATCCGGCTCGCCCTCGCGGCGATGCTCATCCCCCTGGCGAACCCGGCGGTCGCGAAGCAGTGGTCGGCCACCTGCTCGGACCTGAAGGGGATGCGGGTGGACGATTCCGGCTCGGGCGCCGCCTTCGCGAAGGACGGCATCGAGGGCGCGTCCTGGACCTATCGCTGGGATACGACCACGCGCAAGGCGACCCTGACCCTGCCGGCCTCGCATGCCTCCGACGGCAAGGCGCACAAGCAGGAGGGGACGGTCACGTCGCACCGGGGCGGCTTCTTCGCGATCGTGAGCCCGCTCCCGGGCGCGGTCTGGACGCACGCGATCTATCCGGAGGCCGGGCGGCTCCTGGCCACGCAGAGCACCGCGAAGGGCAGCGCCCTGTCCGGCCGCGTCCTCACGGGCACCTGCACGCTCTCGCCCTGAGGCCCGGCCCTCAGATCAGCTCGTAGGCGAAGAAAACCGCCAGGACCGTGAGGCTGAACAGGCCGGCGACGAAGCAGATGTCGGCCGCCCGTTCCAGCCGGGCGCTCAGGCCGAACCGCGTCGCCTCGAGCCGGATCGCCCCGTAGGAGGCGAGCGCGCTGAAGAGGAACAGCACGCCGACCACGCCGCCGACCTCGTCCACGTGGCTCGGGCCGATTCGCGTCTCCAGGATCTTCACGAGCCCGATCAGCGTCGTGCAGATCCCCAGCATGGTGCCGGCGACGGGCAGGATGTGGTGCTGCAACCGCTTGCGAGGCTCGTCCGCCGCGTCCGTCATGCCGCCATCCCGTCGCGTCCGGGCGAATGCCCGCCCGGTGCCTACCGCGTCGGCCGGGCGACGGCGAGGGGCGGCCGGGCGGCGGCCGGGCGCGACGGCGCGAGCGGCCTTGACGTCCCGGCCGCCCCGGTGCCTGTGGCGCAAGCGCCTGTCACGCGCGCGCCGGATGGCGGCGAGCGCGGGCCGACCGGCGACGAGACCGACCACATGAGCGAGACGCCGTCCGTCCGACAGGCGGAGCCGCGGATCTCCACCGGCATCGCGGGACTCGACGAGGTCCTGAGCGGCGGGCTGACGCCGAGCCGGCTGTACCTCCTGGAAGGAACGCCCGGCACCGGCAAGACCACGCTGTCGCTGCAATTCCTGCTGGCCGGCGTCGCGCGGGGCGAGACCTGCCTCTACGTGACCCTGTCCGAGACGGCCGTCGAGCTGAAGGCCGCCGCGGAGACGCACGGCTGGTCGCTCGACGGCGTCGAGGTCTACGAGCTGATCAACGAGAGCGGCCTCGACCCGGACGGGGAGCAGACCATCCTGCATCCGTCCGAGTTCGAACTCGGCGAGACCGTCAAGGAGGTCATCGCCCGCGTGGACGCGGCCAGCCCGGCCCGCGTCGTCTTCGACAGCCTCTCGGAACTGCGGCTGCTGGCCCAGAACCCGCTGCGCTATCGCCGCCAGATCCTCGCCCTCAAGCAGTTCTTCGCCAAGCGCGACTGCACGGTCCTGATGCTCGACGACCGGAACACGGAGCAGGCCGACCTGCAGCTCCACAGCATCGCCCACGGCGTGGTCTCGCTCGAACAGGTGCCGCGCGAGTTCGGAACGGAGCGTCGCCGGCTGCGCATCGTGAAGATGCGGGGGATCCGGTTCCGCGGCGGCTACCACGACATCGTCCTGGACACGGGCGGCATCCGCGTCTTCCCCCGCCTGATCGCGGCCGAGCACGGGGTGGCGTTCGATCCGACGCCGCGCTCGACGGGCACGGGCGAGCTCGACCGGCTGCTCGGCGGAGGCCTCGTCCCCGGCACCAACACCCTGCTGCTCGGGCCGTCGGGCGTCGGCAAGACGACGACCTGCATCTCCTGCGTGCTCGCCGCGCTCGAACGCGGCGAGCGCGCGACCTACTACCTGTTCGACGAGGGGCTCGCGACGCTGCTCGCCCGGGCCGAGAACCTCGGCATGAGCCTGCGCCCCGCGATCGCGTCGGGCCTCCTCGCCATCGAGCAGATCGATCCGGCCGAGCTCTCGCCGGGCGAGTTCTCCAGCATGGTGAGGAGCGCCGTCGAGGAGCGCGGCTCGACCGTCGTCGTCATCGACAGCCTCAACGCCTACCTGCACGCGATGCCGGGCGAGGAGCACCTGATCCTGCAGATGCACGAGCTCCTGAGCTACCTGAACCAGCGGGGCACCACGACGCTCCTCGTGCTCGGTCAGCATGGGGTGATCGGCGAGGTCCGCACCGACGTGGACCTGAGCTACCTCAGCGACGGCGTGCTCCTGTTCCGCTTCTTCGAGGTGCGCGGGGAGGTGCGGGTCGCGCTCTCGGTCGTGAAGAGCCGCGTCAACAGCCACGAGCGGACCATCCGCGAGGTGCGGCTGTCCTCCAGCGGCCTGCAGGTCGGCGAGGCGCTGCACGATTTCGAGGGCGTGCTCACCGGGCTGCCGACCTATCGCGGCCGCGTCGCCATGCTGTCCGGCGAGGCCGGGGGGCGGGGCACCGCGCCGTGACGGAGGCGACCTGCTTCGAAGGTCGCGTCCTCGTCCTCGCGCCGCGGGGACGGGACACGGCCGTCGTCCGGCAGGTCCTGTCCCAGGCGGGCACGCCGACCTCGCCCTGCGCCGATCTGGCCGCGCTGACGGCCCGGATCGAGGAGGGCGCCGGCTGCGCGCTCGTGACCGAGGAGGCGCTCGCCGAGAGCGATCCGGGACCGCTCCTGGCCTGGCTGGACGGGCAGCCGCCCTGGTCCGACTTTCCGTTCGTCGTCCTCGCCACGCGCCAGATCGGCCCCCGGCCGGAGCGGTCCGCACGGCTCCTCGCCCGGCTCGGCAACGCCGTGATCCTCGAGCGCCCGATCAACGCGGAGACGCTGACCAGCGCCGCCGCCGCGGCCCTGCGGACCCGGCGGCGCCAGTACCAGGCGCGCGAATACCTGCTGGAGCGGGAGCGGTCCCAGGAGCGCCTGCGCATCGCCAACGAGACGCTGGAGCTGCGCGTCGTCGAGCGCACCCGCGAGGTGGAGGCGGCACGCGAGACCATGGCGTTCGCGCTCGATGCCGCGGCCCTCGGGTCCTGGGACGTCGATCTCGCCACCGACACCGCCCGCTGCTCGCCGCGCTTCGACGCCATCTTCGGCTACCCGGGCGGGTCCGTCGCGTGGGGCCGGCAGGCGTTCCTGGACCACGTGGTCGAGGAGGACAGGCCGGAGGTCGAGGCGAGCCTCGCCGGTGTCGCCCGGGGAGACCGGCTGGACCTCGAGTGCCGCATCCGCCGCCTGGACGGCGCCGTCCGCTGGATCTCGCTCGGCGGGCGCGTGTCGCGCGACGAGGGCGGGCGGGCGGTCCGGATCGCCGGCATCCTCGTGGACCGGACGGAGCAGCGGATCACGGAGGAATCGCTGCGCCAGGCGCAGAAGATGGAGGCGATCGGGCAGCTCACGGGCGGCGTCGCGCACGATTTCAACAACCTCCTCACGGTCGTCGTGGGCGGGCTCGACATGATCCTGCGGCACCCGGACCGGATCGAGAGGGTCACGCGCCTCGCCACCGCCGCCATGGACGCGGCCCGGCGGGGCGAGCGCCTCACGCAGCAGCTCCTCGCCTTCTCGCGTCGTCAGATGCTCCGGCCCCAGACCCTCAATCCCAACCGCCTGCTGCTCGACTTCCGGCCGCTGGCGGAGCGGGCCGCCGGCTCGGCCGTGGAGCTGGTCCTCGATCTCGATCCCGCGCTCGATCCGATCCGGGTCGATCCCGCGCAGTTCGAGGCGGCCATCCTGAACATCGTCGTCAACGCCCGCCACGCCATGGAGGGCGGGACCGGGCCCTCCCGCATCACGGTCCGGAGCCGCAACGTCCGGCTCGGGACCGGCGACGTCGCCGACAAGGGCCTGGCGCCCGGGCCCTACGTCGTCGTCTCCATCGAGGACAGCGGCGCCGGCATCCCGCCCGAGACGCTGGCGCGCGTGTTCGAGCCCTTCTTCACGACCAAGGAGGTCGGCAAGGGAACGGGCCTCGGCCTCAGCCAGGTCTACGGCTTCGCCCGGAGCGCCAAGGGGTTCGCCGAGATCGCGTCGCGGGTCGGGTCGGGCACGACGGTGAGCCTGTTCTTCCCGCAATCCACCGATGCCGACGAGGGCGAGGCGGCCGGTCCCTCGCAGGCCCCCCTGCGGCGGGCGAGCGACGGCGAGACGGTGCTGCTCGTCGAGGACGACGAGCAGGTGCTGACCATGGCCGTCGAGAGCCTGGAGGACCTCCGCTACCGGGTCGTCGTGGCGCGCAACGCCGCCGAGGCGCTGGATCATCTGAGGGGCGGCGAGCGGATCGACGTCGTCTTCTCGGACGTCGTCATGCCGGGCGGCATGAACGGCTCGCAGCTCGCGCGCGAGGCGCAGCGGGCGCGGCCGGGCATCAAGGTCCTCCTGACATCGGGCTACGTCGCGAACCTCGACGAGGGGCAGGTCATCGCCGGCGGCGAGCTGCCCGTGCTGAACAAGCCCTACCGGCGCGACGAACTGGCCCGGTCCCTGCGGCAGGTGCTCGGCCGCGCCTGAGCGACGGGCCGCCGCCGACCGCCGCCCGGTTCGCTCCGCCCCCCGGCGTGACGACGCCGCCTCCGGCCGACGAGTCCCGGCCCAGCGCGGGCGGACCACCGTGCGGGCGGCGGGACGCGGCGGGACGGGCAGGCCCGAAGTTGCCGCCCGCTTCCACTCGCCCCTATAAGGCCGCGAGACCGCGGCGGCGTGCGGCGCCCGATGCCGGTCCGCCGGACGACGTCGTCCGGATCGGTGCCGGAGGACGGGGTGGACGAGGCGAAGGCTCAGCGGCTGAAGGCCGCCCTGCGCGACAATCTCAGACGGCGCAAGCGCGCCCGGGCCGGGGCCGACGAGAAGGTGTCGTCGGACACCGACCGGCGCGAGCCGGTGCGCCAGACGGACAACGACGGCGACGCGTGAGCGGCGCCCGACGGGCGCGGCAGGCGCCGGCAGGGCGCCTCCGGCGCCGGAGGGGCGGATGGATCGGATCAGAATCACGGGCGGAGCCGAGCTGAACGGCACGATCCCGATCTCGGGCGCGAAGAACGCGGCCCTGCCGCTGATGATCGCGAGCCTGCTCACCGGCGAGGCGCTGGAGCTGCGCAACGTGCCCCGCCTCGCCGACGTGGGGCTGCTGCTCCGCATCCTCGGCAACCATGGCGTCGACCACACGGTCACGGGCAAGCGCCCCGGACAGACGGCCGAGACCGGGCAGACGATCCGGCTCGGGGCGTCCTCCGTCATCGACACGACCGCGCCCTACGAGCTCGTGGCGAAGATGCGCGCCTCCTTCTGGGTCATCGCGCCGCTGGTCGCCCGGTTCGGCGAGGCCAAGGTCTCGCTGCCCGGCGGATGCGCCATCGGGACCCGGCCGGTCGACCTCCTCCTGATGGCGCTGACGCGCCTCGGGGTCGAGGTCGCGATCGACGCCGGCTACGTCATCGCGAAGGCGCCGAAGGGCCTGAAGGGCGCCGAGATCGACTTCCCGAAGGTGACCGTCTCCGGCACCCACGTCGCCGTCATGGCCGCGACCCTCGCCGAGGGGCAGACGATCATCGAGAACGCGGCCCGCGAGCCCGAGATCGTCGACCTCTGCGACTGCCTCGTGAAGATGGGCGCCCGCATCACGGGTGCCGGCACGCGCCGGATCGTCGTGGACGGGGTCGCGCGCCTGCACGGCGCCGTCCACACCGTCCTGCCCGACCGGATCGAGACGGGCACCTACGCGATGGCCGTCGCCATGACGGGCGGGGACGTCCTCCTGGAGAACACCCGCGCCGACCTCCTGCCGAGCGCGCTGGACGTGCTGCGCCAGGCCGGCGCCGAGATCATTCCGGAGCGGGACGGCTTCCGGGTGCGCCGGAACGGCGGCGGGCTGCGTCCGGTCGACGTCGTGACCGATCCGTATCCGGGCTTCCCGACCGACCTCCAGGCGCAGTTCATGGCGCTCATGACGCGCGCCGGCGGGACGTCCCGCATCCGCGAGACCATCTTCGAGAACCGGTTCATGCACGTGCAGGTGCTCGCGCGGCTCGGCGCCCAGATCCGGCTCGACGGCGACGCCGCCCTGGTCGAGGGCGTGGAGCGGCTGACGGGCGCGCCCGTCATGGCGACGGACCTGCGGGCCTCCGTGTCCCTCGTGATCGCGGGCCTCGTGGCCGAGGGCGACACGGAGATCCACCGCGTCTACCACCTCGATCGCGGCTTCGAGGCGCTGGAGGCCAAGCTCTCCCGCTGCGGCGCCAGGATCGAGCGGATCAGCGGCTGAGCCCGAGGCGCCGCCGGGCGGCGTCGGCCGCGCGGCCGTCGATGGCCGCCAGCCCGGCGGCGACGAGCGCCATGCCGGCGAGGTGCCGCGCGTCCAGGGTCTCGCCCAGGGCCAGCGTGCCGAGCGCGATGGCCGTCACGGGGATCAGGAACGTGACGAGCATGAGGTTCGTCGCGCCCGCGGCCGCGAGCAGCCGGAAGAACAGGACGTAGGCGAGCGCGGTCGACAGGAGCGCGAGGCCGAGGATCGCGGCCCAGACGGGCGCGGGAGCCGGCGGCAGCGTCCACGGCCGGTCGACGAGGAGCGCGACCGGCCAGAGCACGAGGGCCGAGGCGCAGAGCTGGCCCGCCGCCGTCGCGGCCGGCGCGATCCCCATCCTGGCGAAGCGGCGGCCGTACACGCCCGCGAACCCGTAGGAGAGGGCGGCGCCGAGGACGGCGAGCGCGCCCCAGGGCGCGTCCGGCCCGGTCGCGACGGAAACCGGCCCGACCGTCAGGGCGACCCCCGCGAAGCCGAGCAGGAGGCCGATCGCCTTCGGCGGCGTCAGTCGCTCGTCCCGGGTGCAGACATGCGCGACGAGGACGCCGAAGAGCGGCGTCGTGGCGTTCAGGATGGAGGCGAGCCCGCTCGCGATCTGCGTCTGGCCCCAGACGATGAGGCTGAAGGGCAGGACGTTGTTGAGCAGCCCCATGCCCAGGAAGGCGAGCCGGACGCGCCGCCCGCCCGGCATCGCGATGCCGATGAGCGGCAGCAGGGCCAGGAGGACGACGGCCGCGATCCCGACCCGCAGGGCGACGATCGTGAACGGCGGCAAGGCCGTGAGGGCGAGGCCGGCGAAGAAGAACGAGCCGCCCCACAGGATGGAGAGCGACACGAGCAGCCCCCATTCGGCCGCACCCATGCGTCGAGCCATGATCGTCGTCCCGCGGCCGGACCGTCCGGCCGCCGCGTCCATGGCCTGCGGCGGGCCCCGCGCGCATTCCGATCCCTGCGCGCCGGCGTCGCGCGCGGGGATCGGCCGGGCCTGACCCGGCCGCGGCTGGGCGCGCCGCCGCGGCGGTCGGCTACTGCGTCACGCCGCCGACGCCGTTGCAGGAGCAGGGCGCGCCCCGATAGCTCCCGCGGCCGGGGCAGACGCCCTGCACGGTGAGGCAGGCCCCGGCGCCGCCCGGATCGAAGCGGCGGCCGGCCGGCGGTCCGCGGCGATCGTCGAAGCGATAATCCTCGCGGCGGCGGCGCTCCTCCCGCCATTCCTGCCGCTCGCGCCGGCGCTCGTAGCGGCGCTGCTCCTCGTCGTCGTAGCGCCGGTACGAGCGCGGGCCGGAATAGTCGGGCCGGTCGCCGTAGCCGCCATAGCCGCCGTAGTACTGGGCCGAGGCCGGGCCGGCGAGCGTCGTCGCCAGGACGGCGAGTGCGAGAACGAGACGTTTCATCGAGGAGGACTCCAGGGTCGACGCGCATCCTGGAGGCCCGCAGATGAACGGCGACCGACCGGCGCAGTGGACGGGGCGTCCGCCGGCCGCTATCTCGCGGCACCTCTCTGGTCCGGTCTGTCCGATGGAGCCCTTGAAGCTCGCCGTCTTCGATGCCGAGGATCTCGCCGTCGTCTCCGCTCACCTGCAGGAGGCGGTCGCGCGGGTGGGCGACATCGCCTTCCTGCCGGCGGAGCGGCGGTTCGCGCTGCTCGTCGAGCGGCTCGAACCCGGCGCCCGCGAAGGCACGACCCGCCGCCGCGTGGCGGGCCTGCACTTCGAGCGCGTCCTCTCCGTCCGCACGCGGGGGATCGACCGGGCGGACCCGGAGGCCAGCCTGACGCTCCTCGCCATCCTGTTCCAGGAGACGGAGGCGCCGTCGGGCGTCGCGACGCTGCACTTCGAGGGCGGCGCGACGGCGCGGCTCGAGGTGGAGTGCCTGGAGGCCGCCATGAAGGACCTCGACGAGCCGAAGCCGGGCGCGGCCTGATGCCGGTCCGTCTCGACGCGTCCGATCCGGGCTTCCCGGCGGCCTTCGCGGCGCTGCTGGCGACCAAGCGCGAGGTCTCGGAGGACGTCGATTCGGCGGCCGCCGCCATCATCGCGGAGGTGCGGACGGGCGGCGACGCCGCCCTCGTCGCGCTGACGCGCCGCTTCGACGGCCACGGCGAGAGCGCGGCCGCGCTCCGCGTGACGGCCGCGGAGATCGAGTCCGCGATGGCGGCCTGCGAGCCCGCGGCGCTGGACGCGCTGCACCTCGCGCGGACCCGCATCGAGAGCTTCCACGCCGCCCAGCGTCCGGCCGATCACGAGACGACGGATGCCGTCGGCGCGCGGCTCGGCTGGCGCTGGACGGCCATCGAGGCGGTCGGGCTCTACGTGCCCGGCGGCACGGCCTCCTATCCGTCCTCCGTCCTGATGAACGCCGTGCCGGCCAAGGTCGCGGGCGTGCCCCGCGTGGTCATGGTGGCGCCGACGCCCGGCGGCACGGCGAACCCGCTCGTGCTCGCGGCCGCCCGGATCGCGGGCGTGGACGAGATCTGGCGCATCGGCGGCGCCCAGGCGATCGCGGCGCTCGCCTACGGGACGGAGAGCCTGGAGCCGGTCGCGAAGATCGTGGGGCCGGGCAACGCCTACGTGGCGGCCGCCAAGCGGCGCGTGTTCGGCCAGGTCGGGATCGACATGATCGCCGGACCCTCCGAGGTCCTGATCCTGGCCGACGGGACCGCGAACCCGGCCTGGGTCGCGGCCGACCTCCTCGCCCAGGCCGAGCACGACCCGGCCGCCCAGTCGATCCTGGTCACGGATTCGCCGGCGCTCGCCGACGCGGTCGCGCGCGCCCTCGAGGGCCAGCTCGCCCTGCTGCCGCGGGCCGCCATCGCCGGGGCGAGCTGGCGCGATTTCGGCGCGATCGTCCTCGTGGCGCGCCTCGCGGACGCGATCCCGCTCGTGGACCGCATCGCCCCCGAACACCTCGAGATCGAGGCGGAGGAGGCGGAGGCCTTGGCCGCCCGGGTCCGGAACGCGGGGTCCATCTTCCTCGGCTCGCATACGCCGGAGGCGATCGGCGACTACGTCGCCGGCCCGAACCACGTGCTCCCGACCGCCCGCTCCGCCCGCTTCTCGTCCGGGCTCGGCGTCGGCGACTTCATGAAGCGCTCGACGATCCTGCGCTGCGACCCCGGCGCGCTCCGGGCGCTCGGGCCGGCCGCCATCGCGCTCGCGGAGGCCGAGGGGCTGCACGCCCATGCGCGCTCGATCGCGATCAGGCTGAACCTGTGACGGAGGAGAAGCGCGACCGCCTCGTCGCCGTGTCGCTGGACGAGGCCTCGCTCGGCTCGGGCACGCCCGACCAGGCGCACGAGCGCGCCATCGCCATCTGGGACATCTGCGAGGACAACACCTTCGCGGTGCCGGACCACGATGCCGGTCCCTACACGCTGCATCTCGCGCTCGTGGACAACCGCCTCGCCTTCGAGGTGCGGGCGGCCGACGGGTCCGGCTGCACCACGCACTACCTGTCGCTGACGCCGCTGAAGCGCGTCATCAAGGATTACGGCCTCGTCTGCAGCAGCTACTACCAGGCGATCCGCACCGCCTCGCCGACGCAGATCGAGGCGATCGACATGGGCCGGCGCGGCATCCACAACGAGGCGTCGGAGCTCCTCATGCAGCGGCTCGACGGCAAGGTGACCGTCGACTTCAACACGGCCCGCCGCCTGTTCACGCTCATCTACGCCCTGCACTGGAAGGGCTGACGGGCGTGCTGCCGTCGGCGCCAACGGGGCCGAAGCCGATCCAGTCGGTCCTGTTCGTCTGCGCCATGAACTCGGTCCGCTCTCCGATCGCGGAGGCGCTCGCGCGGCACTACTTCGGCAAGTCGATCTACGTGCAGTCGGCCGGGGTGCGCTCCGGCGAGCGGGACGGGTTCGTCGTCGCCGCCCTCGACGAGATCGGCATCGACGGCTCCAAGCACCGGCCCCGCACGCTGGACGATCTCGAGGAGCTCGAAGGGCTCAACTTCGACCTCATCATCACGCTCTCGCCCGAGGCGCATCACGCCGCCCTCGAGCTCACCCGGACGCTCGCGGCCGACGTCGAATACTGGCCGACGGCGGATCCGACGCTCGTCCAGGGATCGCGCGACCAGATGCTGGACGCCTATCGCGACCTCCGCGACGGCCTGTCGTTCCGCATCCGCAGCCGCCTGAAGAAGCCGGTCTGAGGGACCTGCCGGCCGGTCGTCCGGGGGCGCCTACAGGCCCGCCGCGGCCCGGATGCCGGCCGCGACCGCGAGGCCGACGAGGAGGGCGACGAGCTCGTTCTTCACGATCCGCATGGACAGGATCGCGGCGACCACGCCGCCGATGGCGTCCGGCCCGGTGCGGACCGCGATCGGCAGGACGGTCGCGACGACGATGGAGCCCGGCAGCGCCGAGAGCCCCCGCTGCACCCGCGGCGTGAGCCGGATGCGACTCATCAGGACCACGCCGGAGATGCGGCAGAGATAGGTCGCGAGCGCCATGGCGGCGATGGCGAACAGCGAGCCGAAGGGCAGGGCCTCACTCAAGGTCCGGCTCCGTCAGGGCGGCCGTGAGGGCGCCCGCGAGGGCGCCCGCGACGATGAAGGCGTAGCCGGGCGCGACGAGGCTCGCCGCCAGCGCGACGGCGCCCGCGACGGCCCAGGGCCGGCCGGAGGCCTTCACGCCCCGCCACAGCGGCACGGCCATGGCGGCGAAGAAGATCGGCATGACGAGATCGAGCGCGTAGCGCCGCGGCTCGGTGACCAGCGTCCCGGCCATGTGGCCCGGGATGGTGGCCGCGATCCACAGGACCCAGGACAGGAGGCCGGCCCCGAGGAACACGCCGAAGTCGCGGCCACCGCCCTCGCGGTAGCGGCTCGCGATCAGCCAGTTCGCGTCGACGAGGAAGAAGAGCCACGACCCGGCCGTGAGCGGCGGCGTGCCCCGCAGCCAGGGCTGCAGGGACGCGCCCATCAGCACGAAGCGGGCGTTCACGGTCGCCGTGATGAGGGCGACCGTCAGCACGCTCCCGGGCGTCCAGGTTTCGCGCCAGACCTCCAGCGACACCATCTGGGCCGCGCCCGCATAGACGATGCCGGACAGGGCGATCGCCTCCGTCAGCGACACGCCGCGATGCGCGGCCGCCGCCCCGAAGGCGAGCCCGTAGACGATCAGCCCCGGCAGCAGCGGCAGCAGCAGGACCGCGCCTTCGAGGAGGCCTTTCGGCGTGATGGTGGGACGGGTGGAGGTCACGGGCAGCCCGGCTCTGCCGGGCCTGCGGCATCACGTCAACGGCCGTTAACGCGGGTGGGGGTTGCGACGCCGCGCGCCGCCCGGAACCGCGACGCACAGACTTCGCACCGTCGCGGCGGAACCTTCTTCTGCGGTCAAGCTTGCCACATCATCGCCACACTGGCTTCGGGGCTGTCCCATGTCGCTTCTGCTGATCCTCATCATCCTCATCCTCGTCTTCGGCGGCGGCGGGCTCTTCGTCGGGGGCGGGCGCTACCGCAACCACGGCTTCGGTCTCGGCGGCATCCTGCTCCTGGTGCTCATCGTCCTGCTGCTCACGGGCCGCCTCGGCACGCTCTGACGCCTCGCGTCGGCCCGGGTGTCGTCTCCGACCCGGGCCGGCCTTGTCTGCGTCGACGATCTCTCCCGCTGGGACGGCCGGCTGCCGGTCGCGCTCGTCGGGACGGTCGTCGGCGTCGAGGGCCGGCGGCGCGCGTTCCGGGACTTCGCGCGGCGGATCTCGGGCGATCCGGCGGCGACGATCCGGCACGAGGACGGGCGCGCGCCCGTCCTGCTCGATCACGCGCATCTCCTCCTCTCGTCGGCCTCGCGCGACGGGTTCGCGGCGTTCGCGGCGGCGGAGACGCCCGTCGGCATCGACGTGGAACGCGTCGATCCCGCGGGCGACATCCCCCTCGGCGTCCTGCACCCGGCCGAGCGCGACGCGCTGGCCCTCGCCGACGAGGGCGGGCGCGCCGTCGCCTTCGCGGTCATCTGGGCCTGCAAGGAGGCCTATCTGAAGGCGCTCGGCACCGGCCTCGCCCGCGATCCCGCGACCGTCCGCGTCGCGCTCGCGCCGGCCGGTCCGACGATCCACGACGGGACGATCCGCGTCCCGATCCATGTCGAGGAGCACCGGCGGGGCGAGACGGCCTTCGTCGTGGCTCTCGCGACCCTGCCCCTTCCGGGGGCGTAGGAAGGCCCATGCGCATCGCCGTTCTCGACGACTACCAGGACGCGTTCCGCCGGACGGCCGGGTTCGACCGGCTCGCGGCGCACGCGGTGACGGCCTTCCGCGACACGGTGGCGGACGAGGCGCTGGCGGACCGGCTCGCGCCGTTCGAGGCCGTCGTGCTCATCCAGCAGCGCACCCGCCTGCCCGCCTCCGTCATCCGGGCCCTGCCGAACCTCCGCTTCGTCAGCCAGACGGGGCGCAACGTCTACCATGTCGACCTCGCGGCCTGCCGCGAGCGGGGCATCGTGGTCTCGGCCGGCGGCGCGGGCAATCCGCACGCCGTGGCGGAATTCACCTGGGCGCTCATCCTCGCGAGCCTGCGGCACATCCCGGAGGAGGTCGCGGCGCTCCGGGGCGGCGGCTGGCAGACGACGCTCGGCGTCGGCCTGCACGGCAAGGCGCTCGGCATCTGGGGCTACGGGCGCCTCGGCCGGCTGGTCGCGGGGATCGGCCGCGCCTTCGGCATGCGGGTCCTCGTGCACGGGCGCGAGGGCTCGCTCGCACGGGCCGCGGAGGACGGGTTCGAGGCGGTCGGACGCGAGGCGCTGTTCGCGCGATCCGACGTCCTGTCCATGCATCTCGCGCTGAACGACGCGACGCGGGGGATCGTCTCCGCCGCCGACCTCGCCCGCATGAAGCCCTCCGCCCTGTTCGTGAACACGAGCCGGTCCGGGATCGTGGCCGCGGGCGCGCTCGCCGCCGCCCTGCGGGCCGGTCGGCCCGGCCGGGCGGCCGTGGACGTGTTCGACGAGGAGCCGACCCCGCCGTCCGAGCCGCTCATCGGGCTGCCGAACGCGCTCTGCACGCCGCATCTCGGCTACGTGGAGGAATCGACCTACGCGGCCCTGTTCGGCGTCGCCATCGACCAGCTCGTCGCCTTCGCGGAGGGGCGGCCGATCAACGTGGCGGAATGAGCGGCGGAACGCGCCGGCGCCCGGCTCCGTTGGCCGGCATGCCCGATCGCCCCGCCGCATGAGCGTCACGCTCTTCCACCATCCCGAGGCGGGCGAGGGGGCCTGGTCGGCCGACGACCTGATGGCCGCCCTGCGCGAGGCCGGGCTCGACCCGGCCTACCGGTCCGCCGACGAGGACGGCTGGCGGGACGGCCTCGCGGCCTGTCGCGACCTCGCCATCGTGGCGGGCGGCGACGGCACCGTGGCCCGGCTCGCGACCGCGCTGCCCGACCGGTCCGTCCCGATCGCGCTCCTGCCGACGGGGAGCGCCAACAACATCGCCCGCTCGCTCGGCGCCTTCGGGGACCTCGCGGAGCTCATCGCGACGCTGCCCGACGCGACGGAGCGGACGCTCCCCGTCGGGGCGGCCCGCGGCCGGTGGGGGTGCCGTCTGTTCGTGGAGGCCGTCGGGATCGGCGCGGTGGCCGACACGGTCGCGGCCCTGCAGGACGACGAGCTGAAGGGCGACGACAAGCGTCAGGCGGGCCGCGACGCGCTCTGCCGCACGCTGCGCGAGGCCGATCCGCTGCGGGCCGCGCCCGTGCTCGACGGCAGCCCGCTCCAGGACGACCTGCTGCTCTTCGAGGTGATGAACATCGCCATGATCGGCCCGAACCTGCCGCTGGCGCCCGGCGCACCGGCCGCCTCCGGCTTCGAGGCCGTCTGGCTGCGGGCCGAGAGGCGCGACGCCATGCTGGACTGGCTGGCGGCGGGCGGCAGCGGGCCGGACCCGCTGGACCGCCGGCCCGTGAGCCGCGTCACCGTCCAGGCGCGCGACGAGCGTCTGCGGGTCGACGACAAGGCCGTGACCTGGGACGGGCACCACATGGACCTGCGACAGGACGGCGAGCCGCTGCGGGTCAAGATTCCCGCATCCGGCCGGGGAGGGGACCGATGAGCGGACCGGCGCCGATCCCCGATGCCGAGCTCGAGGCCATGGAGCGGGTCGCGGTCGACCTCGCCCGGTTGGCCGGGGCCGAGATCCAGGGTGCGCTCGGGCGCACGCTCGCCGTCCGCTACAAGGGGGCGGACGCGGAGACGGTCTCCTTCCGCGATCCCGTGTCCGAGGTCGACCAGCGCGCCGAGGCCCTGATCCGCGATCGCCTGGCCGAGCTCTACCCGCGCCACGGCATCCTCGGCGAGGAATACGACGAGAAGCCGGGCGACCCCGACGCCTGCGTCTGGGCCGTCGATCCGGTCGACGGAACGGCCAACTTCATCAACGGCTTCCCGCTCTTCGCGGCCTGCATCGGGATCGTGCATCGCGGCGTGCCGGTGGCGGGGGCGATCTGGTGCTCGACGAGCCACGCCCTGCGGCCGGGCACCTACCACGCCCGACGCGGCGGGACGCTCCGCTTCGACGACGAGCGTCTCGAGCGGGTCGCGAACCCGGCCATCCGCCGCCGCCTCGCGGGCGAGCCGGACGTCGCGGCGGCGAGCGGCGCCTTCGACGCCCGCAAGACGGGATCGGCCGCGATCGAATGCGCCTTCGTGGCGGCCGGCCTTCTCTCCGTGGCGCGGTTCGCGGCGCCCAACCCCTGGGACGTGGCGGCGGGCATCGTGCTCGTGGAGGCCGCGGGCGGCCGGGCCCTGACGCGCCGGACGGACGCGGCGGACTGGGCGCCGTTCGAGACCTTCGCGCCCGACGCCGGCGACCGCCTGAACGCCTGGCGGCAGCCGCTGCTCCTCGGACATCCCGACGATCTCGCGACCTACACGGCACCGAGCTGACGCGGCCCGGGGCCGGGCCGGATCAGAAGGCCGGGCGATTGTCACGTATCTGCAACGCTTTGCGGCATCGTGCTCCTTGCCGGGTCGACCGTTCCCGCGCTAGCGATCCACGATCGTGGGGGCGGAGACGGGCATGGCGTTGGCGGTGGTGGCAGGAGCGGCGGCGCTCCTCGCGGTGATCGTCAACCTGATCAGCCTGATGGTGGCGCTCGTCCGGATCAGCCCGCCCAAGACGCTGCGGGCCGTGCCGCCCGGCTCGACGCCCGTGAGCCTCGTCCGTCCGGTCTGCGGGATCGAGCAGTTCAGCGAGGAAACGCTGCGGGCCGGCTTCGTGCTCGACTATCCCGACTACGAGATCATCTTCTGCGTGGCCCGCGGCACCGACCCGATCCTGCCCCTCGTCCGTCGCCTGATGGCGGAATACCCGGCCATCCCGTCGCAGGTCATCGTCGGCGACGAGCCCTGCAGCGAGAACCCGAAGCTGAACAACTGCGTCCGCGGCTGGGACGCGGCGCGGCACGACTGGGTGATCCTGGCCGATTCGAACGTGCTGATGCCGCGCGACTACATCCAGCGGCTCCAGGCGAGCTGGCGGCCCGACACCGGGCTCGTCTGCTCGACCCCGGCCGGCGCCCGTCCCTCGGGCTTCTGGTCCGAGGTCGAATGCGCGTTCCTCAACTCGCTCCAGGCGCGGTGGCAATATGCGGGCGAGGCGCTCGGGCTCGGCTTCGCCCAGGGCAAGAGCATGCTGTGGAAGAAGAGCTTCCTCGACGCCCGGGGCGGCATCCGTGTGCTCGGGCGCGAGATCGCGGAGGACGCCGCCTCGACGAAGCTCGTCCGGGCGGCGGGCCTGCACGTCCATCTCGTGGACGCGCCCTTCCAGCAGCCGCTCGGGGACCGCACGGCCGCCGAGGTCTGGTCGCGGCAGTTCCGCTGGGCGCGCCTGCGCCGGGTGACGTTCCCGCTCTTCTTCGCGCCCGAGCTGTTCTCGGGCGGCGTCCTGCCGATGCTGCTCGCCGGGATCGCCGCCGCGCTCGCGGGCTGGTCCGTGGCCGGGGCCGTCGCCGCGACGGCGCTGCTCTGGTACGGGCCGGAGACGGTGCTGGCCTGGCGCTGCGGCTGGCCGCTCTCCTGGCGCACGCCGATCACGTTCCTCGTCCGCGACGCCCTGATCGTGCCGATGTGGACCTACGCCTGGATCGGCGAGGACATCGTCTGGCGCGGCAACCCGATGTCGGTGCGCACCAAGGGAGCCGGCCCGGTCCCGGCCGACACCCCGGCGACCTGACCCGGCCCTAGATCAGGGTCGCGTCGCCCGGCTCCGCCGTCTCGGCTGCGGAGGCGCGCGGCTTGCGGCGTCCCCGGGGCGCCGGCGCCTGGGCGGCGGGCTCCTCGGGGGATGCGACGGCGGCAGGCGCCCGACGGCGCGTCGTCTTCCGGGCGGGGGCGGCCTCGGCCGACGCCGGCCCGAACTGCTCCGTCCAGGCCGCCATGGCCCCGTCGATGCCGTCCGCGAGCAGGCGCGTCGCCGCGATGCGCGAATCGCGCGGCTCCGGATCGGCCGCGTCCGTCTCCGGCTCCGCACGCCGCAGCACGGCCAGGGCGGCGTTCATCCCGGCGAGCACCGTCTCCGACAGGACGGCCCGGCCCTCCGGGGTGCTCATCAGTTCCTCGATGGGCTGGGCCTTGCGCAGCGCCTTCGCCAGCTTGAAGCCGCCGAGTTCCTTCGGCAGCTTCGTCTTCTCGGCCTTGGCCATCGTCGATCCCGTACGACGTGTCACGGCACGCCCTGAAGTCATTGTAGCGGGCTTCCATGACACCGATGTGTCAGCCGAGCGTTAATTCGGACGCGCGACCGGGCCGATCCGGTTCAGCGACCGCCCCAGACCTCGTCGGCCACCTCCACGATGGTCGAAAGCTTGGTCCATTGCTCGTCCTCGGCCAGCGTGTTGCCTTCCTCCGTGGAGGCGAAGCCGCATTGGGGCGACAGGCAGAGCTGATCGAGAGGCGCGAAGCGGGCCGCCTCCTCGATGCGCCGGCGGATGTCGTCCTTGGCTTCCAGCGTCCCGGTCTTCGACGTGACGAGGCCGAGCACCACGGACTTGCCCGGCGGCAGGAAGCGGAGGGGCTCGAAGCCGCCGGCCCGGTCCGTGTCCCATTCCATGAAGTAGCCGTCGACCGGCATCGCGTTGAACAGGAGGTCGGCGATCGGCTCGTAGCCGCCTGACGCGATGAAGGTCGAGCGGAAGTTGCCGCGGCACAGGTGCATCGTGACCGCGAGGTCCGCCGGCTTGTCGGCGAGCGCGGTCCGCACCATGCCGGCGTAGATCTCGCCCTGCTTCTCGGGATCGTCGCCGCGGGCGGCGAGCATCGCCCGCTGCTCGGGATCGCAGAGATAGGCGAAGGAGATGTCGTCGAGCTGCAGGTAGCGGCAGCCCGCGTCGTAGAAGGCCCGCACGGCCTTGGCGTAGGCCGCGCCGAGATCGGCGTAGTACGCCTCCATGTCGGGATAGAGCCCCGCGTTGATCATGCCGCGGCCGGACCGGTAGTGCAGCATGCTGGGGCCGGGAATGGTCATCTTGGCGACCCGGTCCGTGTTCGCGGCCAGGAAGCGGAAGTGCTCGATCATCGGGTGGCCCGAGAACCCGATCTTGCCGGTCACCCGCAGGCCCTTCGGCTTCAGTTGCACGCCCTGGAACTGGACGCCCTGGTCGAGCCAGACGCCCGTGACGCCGTCGAGATGCTCGAGGAAGTCGTAATGCCAGAAGGCCCGCCGGAACTCGCCGTCCGTCACGGCCTTGAGGCCGATCGCCTCCTGGCGGCGGATCAGCTTGACGATCTCGGCATCCTCGACGGCCGCGAGCGCGGCGTCGTCGATGGTGCCGGCGTCGCGCGCCTCGCGCGCGGCCTTCAGGGGCGCCGTGCGCAGAAGGCTGCCGACCATGTCGGCCCGGAAAGGCGGCGTCCTGCGCTGCACGGCGATCTCCTCCACCCGCGTTCGGTGCGGTTGCCGGCGTTCTAGCCGGGCCCTCGTGGCGGTGGAAGCGGGCCGGTCGCGCGATCCGCCCTCACGGCGCGCATGCTGCCGGACATGCACATGGCCCGGACGTCGGAACGCCGGGCCATGGGTCGGGAGCGTCGATGGGGCCGGGCGGGGGCGACGCCCCCGGCGACCGGATCGCGATCAGGTCGCGGCGGGCACCCGCGGCGGGCGGCCGCGGCGCTTCGGGGCGGCCGGCGCATCCGAGGTGGCGGCGGCCGCCTCCTCGTCGTCCGGGCGCTTCCGGCGCTGCTGGCCCAGGCCCAGCGCCTTGGCGAGCTCGGAGCGCTGCTTGGCGTAGTTCGGCGCAACCATCGGGTAGTCCTTCGCCAGCCCCCACTTCTCGCGATATTCGGCCGGGGACAGGCCGCGTCCGGACAGGTGGCGCTTCAGCGACTTGTAGCGGCGACCGTCTTCCAGCGAGATGAGATAGTCCGGCGTGATCGTCTTCTTGATCGGCATCATGGGGACGGGCTTCTCCGGCTCCGCCACCTTCTTCTCGTCGAGCCCCCTCAGGGCGGCGTGCACGGCCGCGATCATCTCCGGCAACTCGGCCGTCGCCACCTTGTTGTTGGCCACGTAGGCGGACACGATGTCACTGGTCAGTTCGACGAGTTCTTGGTTCTGAGGCTCTGCGCCGGTTTCCATCTTTGGACTCATTTCGGTTTGGATCGATGTGGGGCTAAAATGCATCTTTGCGTGTTAGATGCAAGACGTAACGGGATGCTTTCTGACGAGATCTGGTGAAAAATCAACCCTGGTCAGTAGAAAGCGTAGCCGCAGCCTCGTTGTCCGCTTCCATCTAGCCGCAGACCTCTCCCGAACACTATGCGGGGATGGAGCGCAGGGCGTGCCGGCGGGACCTTGCAGCCGCCCTCCGCCGGCTTCGCGCCGGACTGCACCTTCGCGTCGCGCGAGCGCACGCTCTCTCGCCGCCGCCGACGGGATGCCTTAAGGTCGTTCCAAAGAGCAACGCACGCGGGGAGGGTCGCCGTGACCATCGCTTTTCCTGAACCCGACGAGTCCGTTCTTGCGCGCCGCGAGGCGATTCGGGCGAAGCTCGCGGAGATCGTGCATCCCGAGGCCCTGATCGTCTCCGAGGACGAGCGCCGCGCCTACGAGACGGACGGGCTCACGGCCTATCGCCAGATGCCGCTCGCCGTGGTGCTGCCCTCCTCGACGGAGGAGGTCTCGGCGATCATGAGGGTCTGCCACGCCGAGGGCGTGAAGGTGGTGGCGCGCGGCGCCGGCACCTCGCTCGCCGGCGGCGCCATCCCGCAGCCGGACGCGGTGGTGCTCGGCGTGGCCAAGATGGCCCGGATCCTCGCCGTCGACTTCGACAACCGGACGGCGCGGGTCGAAGCGGGGATCACCAACCTCGCGATCTCGGCCGCGGTCTCGCACGAGGGGTTCTTCTACGCGCCCGATCCGTCGAGCCAGCTCGCCTGCACGATCGCGGGCAACATCGCCATGAACTCGGGCGGCGCGCATTGCCTGAAATACGGCGTGACGGTGAACAACGTGCTCGGCGTCACGATGGTCCTCGTCGACGGCACCGTGGTCGAGCTCGGCGGCCAGCACCTGGACGCGGAGGGCCTCGACCTGCTCGCGCTCGTGGTCGGCTCGGAGGGGCAGCTCGGCATCGTCACGGAGGCGACCGTGCGGATCCTGAGGGCGGCCGAGGGCGCGCGCCCCGCGCTTCTCGGCTTTCCGAGCGCGGAGGCGGCGGGCGCCTGCGTCGCCGACATCATCGGCGAGGGCCTGCTGCCGGTCGCGCTCGAATACATGGACAAGGTCGCCATCGAGATCACGGAAGGCTTCGCCAAGGCCGGCTACCCGCTCGACGTCGAGGCGATGCTGATCGCCGAGGTGGAGGGATGCGACGCGGACATCGACGAGCAGCTTCGGCGCATCGTCGCCATCGCGGAGCGCCACGGCGTCACGACCGTCAGGGTCTCGGCCTCCGAGGCCGAGAGCGCCGCGATCTGGAAGGGCCGCAAGGCCGCCTTCGGCGCGACGGGGCGGATCTCGGACTACATCTGCATGGACGGCACCATCCCGACCGGCCAGCTCCCGCTCGTGCTGCGCCGCATCGACGAGATCGTGCGGCGGGAGGGCCTGCGCTGCGCCAACGTCTTCCATGCGGGCGACGGCAACCTGCACCCGCTGATCCTGTTCGACATCAACAAGCCGGGCGCGATGGAGAAGGCGGAGCGGGCGGGCGAGCACATCCTGAAGCTCTGCGTCGAGGTCGGCGGGTGCCTCACGGGCGAGCACGGCGTCGGCATCGAGAAGCGCGACCTCATGACCTATCAGTTCAACCGGGCCGACCTGCACCAGCAGATGCGCGTCCGGGCGGCGTTCGATCCCGGGTGGCTCCTGAACCCGGCCAAGGTCTTCCCGCTCCAGGGGCGGATCGCGGCGTGAGCGGCGCCGGCCCCTCCCGCCTGCGGCGCCGTCGGCGATGACCGCCCTGCTCGAACCCGCGAGCGAGGCCGACGCCTGCGCGGAGGTCGCGGACGCGATCGCGGCCCGGGCGCCGCTCGACCTCCGCGGACGGGGCACCAAGGCCGGCGTCGGCCGGCCCGGACAGGCCGCCCGCACGCTGTCCTCGGCCCGGCTGTCGGGCATCACGCTCTACGAACCCGCCGAGCTCGTGATCGCGGCGCGCGCCGGCACGCCGCTCGCCGAGATCGAGGCCACGCTCGCGTCCCGCAACCAGGCCCTCACGTTCGAGCCGCCGGACTGGCGCGCCCTGCTCGGGACGACGGACGAGCAGACGATCGGCGGCATCACGGCCGGCAACCTCTCCGGCCCGCGCCGGATCGCGGCCGGCGCGGCGCGCGACAGCCTCATCGGCGCGCGCTTCGTCAACGGCCGCGGGGAGGCGATCAAGTCCGGCGGCCGGGTCATGAAGAACGTGACCGGTCTCGATCTCGCCCGGCTCCTGGCCGGGTCCTGGGGCACGCTCGGCTTCGTCACGGAGGTGACCTTCAAGGTGCTGCCGCGGCCCGAGCGGACGACGACGCTGGTGCTGCACGGGCTCGACGGCGCGGCCGCCGCGACCGCCATGGCGAAGGCCCTGTCCTCGCCCTACGAGGTGACGGGCGCGGCGCACCTGCCGGCCGGTCCGCACGGCCCGTCCCGCACCTGCCTCAGGCTCGAGGGCTTCGCCTTCTCGGTCGATTACCGGACGGGAGAATTGCAGCGGCTGTTCCGTCGCGAGGCCAGCGAGGTCGTGGACGGCGAGATCGCCGCCGCGCTCTGGCGCGAGGTCCGCGACGTGACGCCCCTCGCGGAGCCCGGCGACGCCGTGTGGCGGATCTCGACGGTGCCCACGCGCGGCCACGGGGTGGCGGAGGCGATCGCCCGGCAGGCGCCGGCGCGGTGGTTCTCGGATTGGGGCGGCGGGCTCGTCTGGCTCGCCTGCCCGGCGGAGGGCGATGCGGGCGCCTCCCTCGTCCGGCAGGCCCTCCGCGAGGCGGGCGGCCACGCGACGCTGGTCCGCGCGCCCCACGCCATCCGGGCGGCGGTCGACGTCTTCCATCCGCAGAGCGCTCCGCTTCGCCTGCTGGGCGAGCGCGTCAAGGGCGCGCTCGATCCGCACGGCCTCTTCAGCCCGGGCCGCATGCATCCGGGCGCCTGATCCCGGCGGCGCAGCACCCCTCACTCGAGACCGTCCGATGCAGACGAACTTCAGCCTCGCCCAGCTCGCCGACCCGCACATGGCCGCGTCGGAGAAGATCCTGCGCACCTGCGTGCATTGCGGCTTCTGCACGGCGACCTGCCCGACCTATCTCCTGCTCGGCGACGAACTCGATTCGCCGCGCGGGCGCATCTACCTCATCAAGGACATGCTGGAAGGCGGGAAGGCCGCGACGGCCCAGGTCGTGCGCCACATCGACCGGTGCCTGTCCTGCCTCTCCTGCATGACGACCTGCCCGTCCGGCGTCCACTACATGCACCTCGTGGACCACGCGCGCGCCCATATCGAGGACACGCATGCGCGTCCGCTCCACGATCGGCTGGTCCGGACGCTGATCGCCAAGGTGCTGCCCTATCCGGCGCGGTTCCGGCTCGCCATGAGGGCCGCGCTCCTCGCCAAGCCGCTGAGGCCGCTCGTCGCCGCGCTGCCGCGGGTCGGCAACCGGCTCGCCGCCATGCTGGACCTCGCGCCGGCCTCGCTTCCCCGGCGGTCCGCGGCCGATCGTCTCGGCCGGTTTCCGGCCTCCGG
>JAEUAC010000395.1 GCA_019695455.1 Methylorubrum extorquens
ATGGCGGCCGCGATGCGGGGCAGGTCCTGCATGACGACGCGGCCGGCGCCGATGTTCAGGTGGCCCACCTCCGAATTGCCCATCTGCCCGTCGGGCAGCCCGACATCGTGGCCGGACGTGCGCAGGAAGGCGCGGGGCCCGGCCGCCCAGAGGCGGTCGACGTTCGGCGTCCTCGCCTGGCGGACCGCGTTGTCCGCCGCGTCATCCCGCCAGCCCCAGCCGTCCATGACGACGAGCATGACGGGGCGGCGGTCCTGAACCATGGAGATCTCCCTCGCGGCCGGGCCGCGCGGCCCGGGCTCTAGCACGGGGGGGCGGTCCCGACGCAATTCGGCCGCGATCCCGGAGCGTGGAGGCGGTCTCCCTTCCCGTCAGGTCGCCTCGTCCATGGATGGTCCCGTCCACGCCCCGCCGCGCCCGGCGCCCCGCTTCCAGGCGAGGGCGCGCCTCGTCCTGGCGCTGGCCCTCTTCGTCGCGGGCGCCTGGACCATCAAGGCGTTCCTGCCCGCCCTCGTCTGGGCCGCGATCCTCGCCATCGCGACCTGGCCGCTCGTCCGACACGCCCGCGCGCGCCTGCCGGGCGGCGGCTACAACATCCTGCTGCCGCTCGTCTTCACGCTCGTGGTGGCGCTCTGCGTCCTCGTTCCGCTGGCCGTCGCCGCCATCCAGCTCGGCCGGGAGGCGGCGGTGGTCTTCCACCTCGTCGAGGAGGCGCGGCGCTCCGGCATCCCGGCCCCGGCCTGGCTCGCGGACCTGCCCTACGGGGCGGGGGCGACGGCCTGGTGGACCGCGAACCTCGCCGATCCGGAGGGCTATTCCGCCATCGCGGGGCGGCTGAACCACGCCGCCCTCTACGGCTTCACGCGCGAGCTCGGCGGCCAGCTCCTGCACCGCTCCGTCGTGTTCGGCTTCACGCTCGTCTCCCTCTTCTTCCTCTACCGGGACGGCGACCGCGTCGGCGCCCAGGCGCTCGCCGCGTCCCGCCGCGCCTTCGGGCCGCACGGGGAGCGGATCGCGGGCCAGATCGTCGCCTCCGTGAAGGGGACGGTCGACGGGCTGGTCCTCGTCGGCCTGGGCGTCGGCGCCGTCATCGGCGTCGCCTACGCGGTCGCGGGCGTGCCGCACCCGACGCTGTTCGGCGCCGCGACCGCCATCGCGGCGACCGTCCCGTTCGGGGCGCCGCTCGTCTTCACGATCGCGGCCCTGCTGCTGCTCGCCGAGGGATCGACCGCGGCGGCCGCCGCGCTCCTCGCCTTCGGCGTCGCGGTCGTCTTCGTGGCGGACCATTTCGTCCGGCCCGCCCTGATCGGCGGGGCGACGCGGCTGCCCTTCCTGTGGGTGCTCCTCGGCATCCTGGGCGGCGTCGAGACCTGGGGGCTGCTCGGCCTGTTCCTCGGCCCCGCCATCATGGCGACGCTCATCCTGATCTGGCGCGACTGGACGGGCGGAGCCGCGATCCCGCCCCCCGTCCCGACCTGATCAGCCCGCCCGGCGCCGGGGCGGCGCCTGGAGGGGCAGGGTCCCGAACAGGCCGTCCGGCGCGGCATGGCGCGCCTCGATGGAGAGGAGCCGCATCTTCGTGTCGATCCCGCCCGGCGCCGAGAAGCCGCCGGAGCGGCCGGAGGCCGCCAGGACGCGGTGGCAGGGCACGACGATCGGCACCGGGTTGCGTCCGAGCGCGACGCCGACGGCCCGGGCGGCCCCGCTCTCGCCCAGGCGGTCGGCGACGGCGCCGTAGGTCAGGGTTTCGCCGGGCGGGATCGTCCGGGCGAGCGCCCAGACGCGGCGCTCGAACGGGCTCGCATCCCCGAAGGCGACCGCGACCGCGTCGAGGCTCGCCCGTTCGCCCGCCAGCAGGGCCACGATCCCGGCGATGGCGGCCGCGACGGGAGGCGGCGCGCTGCCCGGCCCACCCTCCGGCGCGCCCGGCGCGCGCCGTTCCACGGCGAGCCGCAGCGCGGCCTCCGGGGCCGGCAGGGCCGTCGCCACCACGGCCCCGCCCCGCCAGGCCAGCGCGCATCGGCCGAGGGCCGTGTCGAAGATCCGGTAACCGTGATCCATGGTGCCGACCGTCCCGTCCCGCCGCGGACGGGCTCCTGCACGGGAGCTTAACCATCGGGCCGGCAGGCTGGCCACCCGATCCCTGCCGGGCCCTGCCGCGCGTGACCGCCATCCCTTTCGCGTCGCTCGGCCACGGGGCCGCGGACCTCCGCATGTCGGAGCTGCTGTCGGCGCTCTCGCACGCCCTCGACATGACGGAGGGGCAGCCGGAGGGCCATTGCGTCCGCTGCTGCTACATCGGGATGCGGATCGGCCGGGCGATCGGCCTGTCCGAGCACCAGCTCTGGGAGCTGTACTACGTCCTCCTGCTGAAGGACCTCGGCTGCTCGTCCAACGCGGCCCGGATCTGCCAGCTCTACCTGCACGACGATCTCGCCTTCAAGCGCGACTTCAAGACCGTGGGCGACCGGCTCCCGCAGGTCCTGCGCTTCGTCGTCTCGCATACGGGCCTCAAGGCCGGGCTCGCCGAGCGCTTCCGGGCGATCCTGAACATCGTCCAGAACGGCACGGACATCGCGCGCGACCTGATCGAGACGCGCTGCCAGCGCGGCGCCGCCATCGCCCGGCAGCTCCGCTTCTCGGAGGACGTGGCCCTCGGCATCCAGTCGCTCGACGAGCACTGGAACGGGCTCGGCAAGGCGACGGGCCTCGCGGGCGAGGCGATCCCGGTCTACGCCCGCGTGGCCCTTCTCGCCCAGGTGGTGGACGTGTTCTGGACGGGAGGCGGGCCCGCCGCCGCCGCGGCCGAGGTGGCGGCCCGGTCCGGCAGCTGGTTCGACCCGAACCTCGCCGCCGCCTTCGCGCGCCTCGCCGGCGAGCCCGAGTTCTGGACGACGCTCGGCGCGCCCGACCTGTCGCGCGCGATCCTCGGCTTCGAGCCGGCGGTCGACCGGCGCGTGCTGGACGAGGACTACCTCGACGACATCGCCGACGCCTTCGCGCAGGTGGTCGATTCCAAGAGCCCGTTCACGAGCGGCCATTCCACCCGCGTCGCCTTCTTCGCGGACATGATCGCGGCCGAGATGGACTTCGCGCCCGATCACCGGCGCTGGCTGAAGCGCGGCGCGCTGCTGCACGACATCGGCAAGCTCGGCGTGTCGAACTCCATCCTCGACAAGCCCGGCAAGCTCGACGACGCGGAATTCGCCGCGATCCGCCTGCATCCGGTCCATACGGAGACCATCCTGTCCCGCATCGAGGCCTTCCGCGAGCTCGCCCGGATGGCGGGCGGGCACCACGAGAAGCTGGACGGCACGGGCTACCCCCACCGCATCGGCGGATCCGCCATCCGGCTGGAGACGCGGGTCATCACGACGGCCGACATCTTCGACGCCCTCACGGCCGACCGGCCCTATCGGGGCCCGATGCCGGTGCAGAAGGCGCTCGGCATCATGGCGGGCGAGGTCGGCACCGCCATCGACCCGCGCTGCTTCGACGCCCTGCTGGGCGCGCTCGCGAAGCTCGACCGGACGGCCCCCGACCCGGCGCTGCGCCCGGACACCCCGCGCGTCGGCACGCTGGACGTCCTGGGCAAGCTCTCCGAGCCGCTCGCCGCCGCCGAGGCCCGGGCGGCCTGACCGCGAGGGTCACCCGACGACGAACGTCGGCCCGGCATGAGCGTGCAGGCCGGGCGCGATGCCCGCCGAGACGGTGTCGAACAGGCGAGGACACGGATGAGCGGCAGCGCCCGCTATCCGAGGATGTCCAGCACGTCGCGGCCCGTCAGGGGGTCGAGGCTCCAGGTCGCCTCGCCCGCGACGGCGCGGTCGAGGAGGCGCTGGTAGGCGGCGCGGGGGAGCTCGACGGCGCCGAGCGTCGCGAGATGGTCCGTGACGAACTGGGCGTCGAGGAGGGCGAACCCGCCCATCCGCAGCCGGGCCGCCAGGTGGCAGAAGGCGACCTTGGAGGCGTCGGTCTCGCGGTGGAACATCGATTCGCCGAAGAAGGCGGCGCCGAGCCGGACCCCGTAGAGCCCGCCGGCCAGCCGTCCGTCGCGCCAGGCCTCGACCGTGTGGCAATGGCCCCGGTCGAACAGCTCGCCGTAGAGGCGGCGGATGCGGGCGTTGATCCAGGTCTTGTCCCGGTCGTCGGCCGGCGCCGCGCAGCCGGCCACGACGGCGTCGAAGTCGCCGTCGATGCGGATCTCGAACCGCTCCTGACGCAGGGTCTTCGCGCGCGAGCGCGACACGTGCACGCCGTCGAGCGGGATCACGCCCCGCGTTCGCGGCTCGACCCAGAAGATCGACGGGTCGGACGCGTCCTCGGCCATCGGGAAGATGCCGGCCGCGTAGGCGCGCAGCAGGATCTCTGGCGTGATCTCGACGGGCGGGGAGGCGGCCATGGGCGGTGCCGAGCGGGGCGTCGCCTCTAGCACGGGACGGGCGGGATGACAGCGGCGCGGACGGCGCGCCTTCCCGGTCGCTTTCCGCGGCGCGGGATGACATAGAGCGCCCGACCCGCCTCCACGAACACGACGCCATGGCCGCCGAGCGATACAACGCCAAGGAAACCGAGCCCCGCTGGCAATCGGTCTGGAGCGAGCGCGAGCTGTTCCGCACGCGCAACGACGACCCGCGGCCGACCTACTACGTGCTCGAGATGTTCCCCTATCCGTCGGGGCGCATCCACATGGGCCATGTCCGCAACTACGCGATGGGCGACGTGGTGGCCCGCTACAAGCGGGCGCGCGGCTTCAACGTCCTGCATCCCATGGGCTGGGACGCCTTCGGCCTGCCGGCCGAGAACGCCGCCATGCAGAACAAGGTCAGTCCCAAGGCCTGGACCTACGCCAACATCGAGACGATGCGCGGCCAGCTCCAGTCGATGGGGCTGTCGCTCGACTGGTCGCGCGAGATCGCGACCTGCGATCCCTCCTACTATCGGCACCAGCAGCGCCTCTTCCTCGACTTCCTCGAGGCCGGCCTCGTCGACCGCAAGTCCGCCAAGGTGAACTGGGATCCCGTGGACCACACGGTGCTGGCGAACGAGCAGGTGATCGACGGGCGCGGCTGGCGCTCCGGCGCCCTCGTCGAGAGCCGCGAGCTGACGCAGTGGTTCTTCCGCATCTCGGATTTCGCGGCCGACCTCGACGCGCGCCTCGACACGCTCGACCGCTGGCCCGAGAAGGTCCGGCTGATGCAGCGCAACTGGATCGGGCGCTCGGAAGGGCTGCTCGTCCGCTTCGCGCTGGACGGCGCGGCCGCCGGCACGGACGGCACGCTGGAGGTCTACACGACGCGGCCGGACACGCTGTTCGGCGCGAAGTTCCTGGCCGTCGCACCCGACCATCCGCTGGCCCGGGCCGCGGCCGAGACGAACCCCGCCCTCGCGACCTTCGTCGAGGAGTGCCGGCGCCTCGGCACGGCCCAGGAGGCGATCGACAAGGCCGAGAAGCAGGGCTTCGACACCGGCATCCGGGCCCGCCACCCCTTCGACGATTCCTGGACGCTGCCCGTCTACGTCGCGAACTTCGTGCTCATGGACTACGGCACGGGCGCCATCTTCGGCTGCCCGGCGCACGACCAGCGCGACCTCGACTTCGTCAACAAGTACGGGCTCGGCAACGTGCCCGTCGTCTGCCCGCCCGGCCAGGACGCGGAGACCTTCGTCGTCACGGACGAGGCCTTCACGGGCGACGGCCGGATGATCAACTCGCGCTTCCTCGACGGCATGACGACGGACGAGGCCTTCGAGGCCGTCGCCTCGCGCCTCGAAGGCGAGCACCGGGCCGGCCGCCCGGTGGCCGAGCGCAAGGTGAACTTCCGCCTGCGCGACTGGGGCATCTCGCGCCAGCGCTACTGGGGCTGCCCGATCCCCGTGATCCATTGCGCGGCCTGCGGCACGGTCCCCGTGCCCGTGGCGGACCTGCCCGTCGTGCTGCCCGAGGACGCCGATTTCACGGTGCCCGGCAACGCGCTCGAGCACCATCCGACGTGGAAGACCGTAGCCTGCCCGCGCTGCGGGGCCGCCGCGCGCCGCGAGACGGACACCATGGACACGTTCGTGGATTCGTCCTGGTACTTCGCGCGCTTCACGGCGCCCTGGCTCGAGGACGAGCCGACCGACCGCGCCGCCGTCGACCGCTGGCTGCCGGTCGACCAGTACATCGGCGGGATCGAGCACGCGATCCTGCACCTCCTCTATTCGCGCTTCTTCATGCGCGGTCTCACGCGCACCGGCCATGCCGGCATCGACGAGCCCTTCGCGGGCCTCTTCACGCAGGGCATGGTGGTGCACGAGACCTACCGGGGCGCCGACGGCGGCTGGGTGCAGCCGGCCGACGTCGCGATCGTGTCCGAGGGCGGCACGCGCCGGGCCACGCTCGCGGCGACGGGCGAGGCGGTCGCGATCGGCTCCATCGAGAAGATGTCGAAGTCGAAGCGGAACGTGGTCGATCCCGACGACATCATCGCGAGCTACGGGGCGGACACGGCCCGCTGGTTCATGCTGTCGGATTCGCCGCCCGAGCGCGACGTGATCTGGACGGAGGAGGGCGTGCAGGGCGCCTGGCGCTTCGTGCAGCGCGTGTGGCGGCTCGTCGGCGAGGTGGTCGAGCGCGACGGGGGAACGGGGGACGGCGCGGCGCTCCGGCGCGCGGCCCACAAGGCGCTGGCGGCCGTCGGCGAGGACGTCGAGGGCCTGCGGTTCAACCGGGCCGTGGCCCGCATCTACGAGCTCGCCAACGCCCTCCAGGCGGCGCTGGCGGCCGACGCGCCCCCGGCCGCCCTGCGGGAGGCGGCCGGCATCATGATCCAGCTCCTCGCCCCCATGATGCCGCACCTGGCGGAGGAATGCTGGGCGGCGCTCGGCCGCGACGGGCTGGTGGCGGAGGCCGCCTGGCCGGCCTTCGATCCGGCGCTCCTCGTCGAGGACGAGATCACGCTGCCCGTGCAGGTGAACGGCAAGAAGCGCGGCGACGTGACCGTGCCGCGGGACGCGGATTCGGCCAGCGTCGAGGCGGCCGCGCTCTCGCTGGAGAGCGTGGTTCGTGCCATGGAAGGCCGGCCGGCCCGCAAGGTGATCGTGGTCCCCGGGAGGATCGTGAATGTCGTCGCGTGAGACCTCGACCCGCCGCCGCGTCCTGACGGCCGGAGCCGCGCTCGGGCTCGCCCTCGCGCTCGGCGGCTGCTTCCGCCCGCTCTACGGGCCGACCGCGTCGGGCGCGAACCTGCAGGACCTGCTCTCCGCCATCGAGGTCCAGACGGTGACGAGCCCGGCCGGGCAGGAGCGCATCGGCCACTACGTCCGCTCGGAGCTGATCTTCAACCTCGACGGCTCGGGACGGCCGGCGCCCAAGCGCTACCGGCTCGCGCTCGACACGGCCGAGACCATCCAGCCGATCTCGGTCGACACGACCACGGGCCGGGCGGACGCGGCCCTCCTGAACGGCACCGTGCGCTACACGCTCACCAACCTCGACGGGACGCTGCTGACCGAGGGCCTCGCCCGCGCGAACGCCACCTATTACCGCGACCAGCAGCGCTTCGCCTCCGTGCGGGCCGCCCGCGACGCCGACATCCGGGTCGCGGGCCTCATCGCCGAGGACATCAAGCAGCGCCTCGCCGCCTTCCTGGCGACGCGCCCCTGAGAGGGGCGGCGGGTCCGATGACGGACGCCGCGGCATGACGGCCGTGAAGGCCGGCGACGTCGACCGGGCGCTCGCGTCGCGCGGGCCGGACGTCGCCCTGCTCCTGTTCTACGGCCCCGATTCGGGCCGGGCGACCGAGCGGGCGCGGGCGGCGGCGCGGGCCGCCGTGCCGGATCCCGAGGACCCGTTCCAGCTGATCCGGCTCGACGGCGACGCGCTGGCGGACGAGCCGAGCCGCCTCGTCGAGGAGGCGACGACCTTCGGCATGTTCGGCGGCAGGCGGGCCATCTGGGTGCGGCCCACCTCGCGGTCGATCGCGCCCGCCGTCGCGGCCTGCCTCGGCGCGAGCCTCGTCGACACGCTGGTCGTGATCGAGGCGGGCGACCTCGCCAAGGCGTCGCCGCTGCGGGTCGCCTGCGAGCAATCCCCGCTGGCGCTGGCGCTGCCCTGCTACGGCGACGACGGGAAGGCGCTGGCGGCCGTCATCACGGAGACGCTGCGGGGACACGGCCTGTCGATCGCGCCGGACGCGCACGCGCTCCTCGCCGACAGTCTCGGCGGCGACCGGCTCGCCTCGCGCGGCGAGCTCGACAAGCTCGCGCTCTACGCCCACGGGCAGGATTCCGTCACGCTCGCGGACGTGGAGGCGATCGTGTCCGACGTGTCGGGCGTCTCGTTCGACGCCGCGATCGACGCGGCCTTCTGCGGCGACCGGGTCGGGCTCGACGCGGCGCTGAGCGGGCTCGCGGCCGCCGGCACGTCGCCCGTCGCCTCCGTCGCGCTCGCCATCCGGCACGGGCTCGCGCTGCTCGCCGCGCTCGCCCGCATGGACGGCACGGGCCGGACCGAGAGCGCGATGGCGGCCTGGCGGGGCCTCAACTGGAAGCGGAAGCCCGCCATCGTGCGGCAATTGCAGATCTGGCGGGAGGGCGACGCCGTCGCGGCGCTGCGCCGGCTGGACGAGGCGGCGCTCGCGACCCGCCGGGCCGGCGCGCTCGCGGATGCCGAGGCCTCGCAGGCCCTCTTCTCGATCGCGGCCCGGGCGCGCTCGCTGGCGGGCGCCGGCCGGCGGGGCTGATCAGCCGGGCCTGAAGCGGCGGAGCAGCCGCGCCCCCATCGGGCGCGGCGCGGGTCCGGCGTCCGGCCGCGCCGCCTCGGCCCGGGCGAGAGCCGCCGCGCCGATCGCCGCCACGTCCGGGTCGGGGCTCGGGCGGAGCTCGGCCGCGAGCGCGTCGAGGAAGTTCGCCGTCCCGGTCTCGAGCGAGCGCCGCAGCCAGGCGAGCCAGCCGTCCCGGTCGCCCGCGGCCCCGAGCAGGCTCGCGAGGTTCGCCTGCGACCAGCAATCGCCGGCCTCGGCGCCCCGCCGGTACCAGGCGAGCGCCGCCGCGGGATCGGCCGGCGCGCCCCAGCCCTCCTCGCGGCAGCGGCCGAGCAGGCCCATGGCCTTGGCGTTGCCGGCGGCCGCCGCCGCCTCGAAGGCCGCGACCGCCGCGACCGGATCGGGCGCGACGCCCTCGCCGTAGAGCCGCATGCAGCCGAGATTGTACCAGCCCCAGTCCGAGCCGCGCTCGGCCGCGCGCCCGAACCAGCGGAGCGCCTCGGGATGGTCCACCGGCGTGCCCCAGCCGACCTCGTGGCAGCGCCCGACCATGTTGAGGCCGTCGGGGCTCCCCGTCGCGGCGGCCTTGCCGAACCAGAGGAGCGCGGCGGCGCGGTCGCGCGGGACGTCGCGGCCGTCGAGCAGCATCTGTCCCCAGGTGACCTGGGCCGCCCGGAAGCCGTGATGGGCGGCGGAGCGGACGTGCCGCACGAGGGTCGGCCGGTCCCCGCCCAGCACCCGCGCCCAATCCTCCGCGCTCATGCGGCGGAGC
>JAEUAC010000121.1 GCA_019695455.1 Methylorubrum extorquens
GCACCCGCATGGCGTTCGCCTGGAGCTGCGAGGAGATTGCCCGCTCGTCCGCGCCGAAGCCCTCCGACAGCTCGCGCAGGAGCTCGCCGAGATAGTCCTTGAAGTCGATCGAGGCGAGATCGGGCGAATTGTAGAGGAGCGTATGCACGCGGGCCATCGCGCCGATGCGGCGCACGGCGCCCTCGAACGGCTCCCGCTGCTCGGGGCTGAGGTCGCGCGAGCCGAGCCGCAGCAGGCTCTGCACGATCTGCAGGTTGTTCTTCACGCGGTGATAGATCTCGCGCAGCAGGATCTCGCGCTCGGACGCGGCCTTCCTCTGCTCGTCCAGCGCCTCCTGCGTGGTGGCGAGGAGCCGGGAATCGAGCTCGCCCAGCGCACGGCTCGCGGCGAGCCGCTCGTCGGTGACGCGCCGCTCCATCACGGTCGTGACGACGAACACGGCCAGGATCGCCGCCAGGAGGAGGCTCAGCGCGCCCGCCGCGATGGTCGCCCAGACGGGGCGCGTCGTCATGCCGCCGATCTGGTCCTGGTCGATCGCCACCGCCGACACCCAGCCCGTCAGGGGCGAGCGCGTGAAGCCGACGGCGACGGGCATGCCGTCGCGGCCCGTCGCCGCGTACAGCCCCTCCGTCGTGCCCTCGATGGCCCGGCGGGTCACGTCGCTCACGCTCTCCGTCGGCCGGATCGCGTCGCCGCGCGTGCTCGCCAGGATGCGGTTGGTCTCGTCGATCACGGCGGCCCTGACCCGCTCCACCCGGGTCTGGTCGCTCGCGATGTTCTGGAGGTCCTGCCCGTCGAGGGCGGCGACGAGCACCGAGCGCGCCGCGTCGTTGCGGACCACGGGCACGTAGAGGAACAGCTCCCGCCCCTCGAGGCCGAGCTCGGCGGAGGTCTCGATGCGCGGCCGCCGGCTCGTCGCGACCTCGCTCGCGAGGGCCGCGACCTTCGGATCCGGGAAGTCCGGCCGGCTCGCGGCCTGGACGGCCCGCGTCTCGGCGTCGAGGAGGCCGAAGGCGAGCCAGTGGGGCATGATGGAGCGCACGCGCTCGGCGGCGGGGCCGAAATCCGCCGAGGCCGGCTCGTCGAGCGCGGGCAGGGCGGAGATCGCCTTCAGGGCGACGAGCTGCTGCTCGATCTCGGCGTCGACCCGCCGCGACAGGGCGTTCGCCCGGATCGACAGGTAGACGTCCACGTCCTTCTGGCTCTTCAGGAGCTCCGACCGGACCCAGAACCCGCCGAAGAGCACGAGCGGCACGAGCGCGGCGAGGCTGGCCGCCGCGAGCACGTACAGACGCCGCAGCCGGCGGCGTCGCTCCTCGTCGTCGCGGGCCCGGCGGACGGACCTCTCGCCTCCCGGGCGGATCATGACCGTAATGCGGTCAGGAGCGGGAGGGGGCCGCGACGGCTCCCCGCGACGCCGCGGGCCGGTGGCCCAGATCGCTCGACGGCTCGCAGGAGATCGGGGTCATCGAGATTTCCACAACGCTCGCCCCGGCATCCATGCTCGGCCGAAGGTCACGGCGAAACGTAGGATCGGCCCCGCCGGTTCCGGTGCGCGACCCTTCGTCAACAGCTTCGCGTCAGCCGGTCGCCTTCAGCCAGGCCGGCACCGGGAGGCCCTTGGAGGCGAGGAAGGCCGGATCGAACAGCTTGGAGGCGTAGCGGGCGCCGGAATCGCACAGGATGGTGACGATGGTGGCGCCCGGGCCCAGGTCGCGCGCGAGCCGCATGGCGCCCGCGATGTTGATGGCCGAGGAGCCGCCCAGGCAGAGGCCCTCGTCGCGGATCAGGTCGAAGATGAGCGGCACCGCCTCCTCGTCGGCGATCTGGTAGGCGTGGTCCACCGCGAGACCCTCGAGGTTCGCCGTGATGCGTCCCTGCCCGATGCCCTCCGTCACGGACGAGCCGGAGGATCGGAGCTCGCCCGTCGTGAAGTAGCTGTAGAGGGCGGCGCCCATCGGGTCGGCGAGCGCGATCCGCACGTCGGGCTTGCGCGCCCGCAGGCCGGCCGCGACCCCGGCGAGGGTTCCGCCGGAGCCCACCGCGCAGACGAACCCGTCGACCCGCCCGGCCGTGCCCTCGAAGATCTCGACCGCCGTCGTCCGCTCGTGCGCCAGGCGGTTGGCGACGTTGTCGAACTGGTTCGCCCAGATGGCGCCCGCCGGGTCGCGCTCCGCGAGCTCGGCCGCCACGCGCCCGGACCGCTTCACGTAGTTCTCGGGGTTGGCGTAGGGGACGGCCGGCACCTCGATCAGGTCCGCGCCGGCGAGGCGGATCGCGTCCTTCTTCTCCCGGCTCTGGGTCTCCGGGATGACGATGACCGTCCGGAACCCGAGCGCCGCCCCGACCATCGCGAGCCCGATGCCGGTATTCCCGGCCGTGCCCTCCACGATGGTGCCGCCCGGCCGGAGCGCGCCGCGCTCCACGGCGTCCCGCACGATGCCGAGCGCCGCCCGGTCCTTCACCGAGCCGCCGGGATTCATGAACTCCGCCTTGCCGAGGATCGTGCAGCCCGTGAGCTCGGAGGCCCGCCGGAGCCGGATCAGCGGCGTGTTGCCGATCGCGTCCAGCACGCTGTCGCCCATCCCGGTCCCGGCCATCGCGTGGTCTCCCGTGCGCCCGCCGCTTCCCGCGGGCCGCGCCGCCCCTACATGGGGGGCGTCAGGGAGAACCTCATGTCGAAACCGCTCGTCGTCGTCATCCCCCATCAGCTCGGACGCGCGGAGGCGCGGCGGCGGCTCGAGACGGGGATCGGCAGCCTGAAGGAGAGGTTCGGGCACCACGTCGCGTCCGTCTCCGACCGATGGGCGGGCGACCATCTCGACCTCGCCGTCAAGGCCATGGGGCAGGGCGTGCAGGCGGGGCTGGACGTGGGCGAGGCCGAGGTGCGCGTCGAGGTCCACCTGCCCTGGATGCTTGCCATGATCGCCGAGAAGGCCAAAGGCTTCATCGCGAAGGAGGGCACGCTCCTCCTCGAGAAGAAGAAGTAGCGGGCCACCCGCGGCCCGAGGGAGAGCAGGGATGCAGGTACCGGTCGATCACCTCACGGCCTTCGTGTCCGCCATCTTCGCGGCCGCCGGATGCGACGCGGCGGAGGCCGGCCGGGTGGCGTCGGGGCTCGTGGACGCGAACCTCGCCGGCCACGACAGCCACGGCGTCGCCCGCGTGCCGCGCTACGTCGACTGGCTGCAGAGCGGCGAGACGGAGGCGGGCCGCTCGATCGAGATCGTCACCGAGCAGGGATCGCTGGCCGTGGTCGATGGCCGCTACGGGTTCGGCGCGACCGTCGGGGCCGAGGCGGTCGACCTCGGCATCGCGATCGCCCGGCGGCAGGGCTCGGCCATCGTGGCGCTCCGCCATGCGGGCCATCTCGGCCGGATCGGCCAATGGGCCGAGCGGGCGCTCGAGGCCGGCCTGATCTCGATGCACTTCGTGAACGTCGCGGGTTCGCGGATCGTGGCGCCCTTCGGCGGCGTCGACAAATGCCTGTCCACGGCGCCCATCGCCTTCGCGTTCCCGGTGCCGGACGGACCGCCGGTCGTGCTCGACTTCGCGACCTCGGCCGTGGCGGAGGGCAAGGTGCTCGTCGCCTCCAACGGCGGCAAGCCGCTGCCCGACGGCAGCCTCATCCAGCCGGACGGGTCGCTCACCACCGATCCGGCGACGCTCTACGGCCCGCTCGACCGCCCGGGCGACCGCAACCACAAGAACGGGGAGGGCGCGATCCGCACCATGGGCGACCACAAGGGGTCGGGCCTCGCCCTCATGTGCGAGCTGCTCTGCGGCGCCCTCGTCGGGTCCGGCACCTCGGGCCCGGCCGACCATCGCTTCGCCAACGGCATGGTGTCGATCTACCTCGATCCGGCCCTGTTCGGCTCCGCGGAGACGATCGCGGCCGAGACCAGGCGCTTCTGCGACTTCGTGCGCGGCTCGCGCCCGGCGATGCCGGGCACCTCCGTCCTCCTGCCGGGCGACCCCGAGCGGACGACCCGCGCGACGCGGCTCGCCGAGGGCGTGCCGCTGCCGGCCGGGACCTGGGCGGCCATCCTGGAGACGGCGGGACGCCTCGGCGTCCAGGCGCCGGCGGTCGCGGCGGCCTGACGCCGGACGACGAGTCCGCCGGGCGCGGGAGCCCGGGCGGATCGAATTCCGCGCCGTTTGCCGCGGGGCGCCGTTGACTCGACCGAATGATTCGCCACATGTCGGATCGGGCTTCCGCGTCCGGCAACGGGCCGTGCGGAGCCATTCTGGCAACGGCAGGGGAGTTCGCCGCCATTCGCAGACCAATGAGAGCCATGCCGGTCCCGCAGAAGGAGGGGCCTCGTGCGAACCGCGACATCCGCGGCGTCCGCGACGTGCAGCTGATCGACCAGGAAGGCCAGAATCGCGGCGCCATTCCGTTCGCCGACGCGCTTCGGATCGCCGAGGAGGCCGGGCTCGACCTCGTCGAGATCGCGCCGAATTCCGTGCCGCCGGTCTGCAAGCTGCTCGATTACGGCCGCTTCCGCTTTCTCGAGCAGAAGAAGCAGGCCGAGGCTCGCAAGAAGCAGAAGACCGTCGAGGTCAAGGAGATCAAGCTCCGCCCCGGCATCGACAAGCACGATTACGACGTCAAGATGAAGGCCGTTCAGCGCTTCTTCGAGGAGGGCGACAAGGTCAAGGTGACGCTGCGGTTCCGGGGCCGCGAGATGGCGCACCAGGATCTCGGGCTGCGTCTTCTCGAACGCGTCAAGGCCGAGACGGCCGAACTCGCGAAGGTCGAGAGCGAGCCCATGCTCGAGGGTCGCCAGATGATCATGATCCTGGCGCCACGTTGACGACGTTATTGGTCTGTTGACCACTCGCCTTGACGCGGTTGTAAGCGGCGTCTCTCTAGATTGCCATGCGGGCCCATCGGGCTCGATCCCGTCCGATGGTGCGGCCGGGATCCATGGTGCCGGGAACGAGCATGAACGCGATCGTGACATCGGCGGCGCGGCCGCTGTCGACGGCCGAGCGTCCTCCCTTCAGGCCGCTGTCGTTCGCGCGCCCGGCCTTCATCGGCATCGGCCTCATCACGGCGACGATCAACGTCCTCTACCTGACCGGGTCGTTCTACATGCTCGAGGTCTACGACCGGGTCATCCCCGGCCGTAGCATCCCGACGCTGGTCGGCCTGTCGGTCCTCGCGCTCGCCCTGTACGTCTTCCAGGGCGTGCTGGACGTGCTGCGGAGCCGGCTCCTGGCCCGGATCGGCGGCGTCCTCGATGGGCTCCTCGCCGGACGCGTCCACGAGGTGGTGGCGAGCCTGCCGCTGCGCTCGCGCGTGCAGGGCGACGGCCTGCAGCCGCTGCGCGACCTCGATTCCGTCCGCGGCTTCCTGGCGAGCCCGGGGCCGGGCGCGCTCTTCGACCTTCCCTGGATCCCGCTCTACATCGGCATCTGCTTCTTCTTCCATCCGGCGATCGGCCTCGCGGCCTGCGCGGGCGCCCTCATGCTGGTCGCGCTCACGCTCGCGACGGAGCTCAAGACGCGCGGCCCCGCCAAGGAGACGGTCGCCTACGCCCAGACGCGCAACGCGCTCGCCGAGGCCAACCGCCGCAACGCGGAGGTCCTGCAGGCCATGGGCATGCGCAGCCGCATGGGCGCGATCTGGAACGAGGCGAACGACCGCTACATGGCGAGCCAGCAGCGCACCTCCGACATCGGCGGCGGGCTCGGCGGCGCGTCCAAGGTCGCCCGCATGGCGCTGCAATCGGCCGTGCTCGGCATCGGCGCCTATCTCGTCATCCAGCAGCAGGCGACGGCCGGCATCATCATCGCGAGCTCCATCCTGACCTCGCGGGCGCTCGCCCCGGTCGAGCTCGCCATCGCCAACTGGAAGGGCTTCGTCGGCGCCCGCCAGAGCTGGAGCCGCCTCAAGGCGCTGCTGGCGGCCTTCGGCGACGAGGGCGAGCGGCTGTCGCTGCCCGCGCCCACCCGCACCTTCTCCGTCGAGTCGGTCACCTCGGCCCCGCCCGGCACGCAGCGCATCGTCGTCTCCGACGTGGCGCTCCGGCTCGAGGCCGGCCAGGGCCTCGGCGTGATCGGCCCCAGCGCGTCGGGCAAGTCGTCGCTCGCCCGCGTCCTCGTCGGCGTGTGGCCCATCCTGCGCGGCACGGTCCGCCTCGACGGGGCGGCGCTCGACCAGTGGAGCAGCGACGCGCTGGGCCGCCACATCGGCTACCTGCCGCAGGACGTCGAGCTGTTCGCCGGCACGGTGGCGGAGAACATCGCCCGCTTCGATCCGGAGGCGACGGCGGAATCGGTCATCGCGGCCGGCCGCGCGGCCGGCGTTCACGACCTCATCCTGCGGCTGCCGAACGGCTACGAGACCCCGATCGGCGACGGCGGCACGCTGCTCTCGGCCGGCCAGCGCCAGCGGGTCGCGCTCGCCCGGGCGCTCTACGGCGACCCGTTCCTGGTCGTGCTCGACGAGCCGAACTCGAACCTCGACGGCGAGGGCGAGGCGGCGCTGACGGACGCCATCATCGGCGTGCGCCAGCGCGGCGGCATCGTCGTCGTCATCGCGCACCGGCCGAGCGCGCTCGCCGGCGTCGACCTCGTGCTCGTCATGGCCGAAGGCCGCGTCCAGGCCTTCGGGCCGCGCGACGAGATCATGCAGCGCCTGCTGCGGCCGGCCCCCATCGCGGGCGGCGCGCAGGCGTCCGCCGGCTCCTCCGGCGCCCCGCGCGCCGCGCCGTCTCCGCCCGCCGGCTCGCTTCGGGTGATCCAGGAAGGGACCGCCGCCTGATGACCCGCGTCCAAGCGCAGAAGCGCTCCATCCGCTCCCACCTCGTCTTCGGCATCGCGGCCGTGACGTTCCTGGTCGCCGGCGTCGGCGGCTGGGCCGCGACCACCGAGCTCTCCGGCGCCGTGATCGCGCCCGGCATGCTGGTCGTCGATTCCTCCGTGAAGAAGGTCCAGCACCCGACGGGCGGCGTCGTCGGCCAGCTCAACGTGCGCGACGGCGACCGCGTCAAGGCGGGCGACGTCCTCCTGCGCCTCGACGAGACCGTCACCCGCGCGAACCTCGCCATCGTGACGAAGAACCTCGACGAGCTCGCCGCCCGCCGGGCGCGGGACGAGGCCGAGCGCGACGGGCTCACGGCCGTCCAGTTTCCTCCCGAGCTCGTCGCGCGCGCGGCGGGCGACCCGGAGGTGGCCCGCCTCATCGAGGGCGAGTCGCGCCTCTTCGAGATCCGCCGGGCCTCGCGCGACGGCCAGCGCGCCATGCTGCGCGAGCGCGTCGCCCAGCTCAGCCAGCAGACGGAGGGGCTGACGCAGCAGGCCGAGGCCAAGCGCCACGAGATCGCGCTGATCGCGCCCGAACTCGCCGGCGTGCGCGACCTCTGGACCAAGGGCCTCATCCAGATCGGCCGCGTGAACGCGCTCGAGCGCGACGCGACGCGCCTCGCGGGCGAGCGCGGCTCGCTCCTCGCCTCCACGGCCGAGGTCCGCGGCAAGGTCGCCGAGATCGAGCTGCAGATCCTGCAGATCGACGCCGACATGCGCAGCGAGGTCGGCAAGGACCTGGCCGAGATCCGCGCCCGCTACTCGGAATACGTCGAGCGCCGCATCTCGGCCGAGGACCAGCTGAAGCGGATCGACATCCGGTCGCCGCAGGACGGCACCGTCCACCAGCTCTCCGTCCACACGGTCGGCGGCGTCATCACGCCGAACGGCGAGCCGATCATGATGATCGTCCCGGCCTCCGACAGCCTCCGGGTCGAGGCCAAGATCGCCCCGCAGGACATCGACCAGCTGCATATCGGCCAGAAGGCCGTCCTGCGCTTCTCGAACTTCAACCAGCGCACCACGCCGGAGCTGAACGCCGAGGTGAGCCTCGTCTCGGCCGACGTGTCCACGGACGCCAAGACGGGCGCGTCCTTCTACACGATCCACATCCGCATCCCGCCGGACGAGCTCGCCCGGCTCGGCGCCCTGAAGCTCGTGCCCGGCATGCCGGTCGAGTCCTTCGTCCAGACCGGGTCGCGGACCGTGATCTCCTACCTGACCCGTCCGCTCCACGACCAGATGCAGCGCGCCTTCCGCGAGAAGTGAGGGCGGCGCCGGGGCCGAAAGGGATGGCTCCCCCGCGGGCGAGCCGCTAAGCACCGGACGCGATGAACCCGTCCGGACCAGACCTCGCAGGCGCGCGTCCGCGCTCGCCCCTTCTCGGCGCGGCGGGCCTCCTGCCCCGCCAGTCGATCCGCGAGCTCGCCAACCGGCGCGTCGTCCAGGCCGTGACGGAGATCCGAACGAGCCAGTACCAGCCGGCGAGCCTCGACCTGCGGCTGGGCCGCAAGGCCTACCGCGTGCGGGCGAGCTTCCTGCCCGGCGCGCAGGCGAGCGTCGCCGACCGCCTCGCCACGCTCGCACCCGAGGAGATCGCGCTCGCCGACGGCGCCGTGCTCGAGCGCGGCTGCGTCTACGTCGTCGAGCTCCTGGAATCGCTCGACCTGCCGGACACGATCTCGGCCTTCGCCAACCCGAAGAGCTCGACGGGCCGGCTCGACGTGTTCACGCGGCTGATCACGGATCGCAGCGAGGTCTTCGACAGCGTCGAATCCCGCTACCGGGGCCCGCTCTACGCCGAGGTCTCGCCCCGCTCGTTCTCCGTCAAGGTGCGGACGGGCACCCGCCTGAACCAGATCCGCTTCCGCCGCCGGACGTCCAACCAGGAGGAGACGGTCGAGCGGCGCCTGTCCGATCGCGAGATCGGCGAGCTGCACCGGCGCGTGCGCCTCGTCGACGGCGAGCTGAACCTGCGCAACGGCCTCGCCATGCGGATCGAGCTCGGCGGCATGGGGCCGGAGGGCTATGTCGGCTACCGGGCCCAGCGCCACACCGAGATCGTCGACGTCGACCGGTCGGGCCGTTACCAGGCGGCGGATTTCTGGGAGCCCATCCGGGCGCATCCGGACCGGCGCCTGATCCTCGACCCGAACGAGTTCTACATCCTCGCCTCCAAGGAGCGGCTGCACATCCCGGCCGACCACGCGGCCGAGATGGTGCCGATCGACCCCTCCATGGGCGAGTTCCGCGTCCATTACGCCGGCTTCTTCGACCCGGGCTTCGGCGCGACGGAGAGCGGCGTCCCCGGCAGCCGGGCCGTCCTCGAGGTGCGCAGCCACGAGGTCCCGTTCGCGCTGGAGGACGGCCAGATGGTCTGCCGGCTCGCCTACGAGCGCATGGTGGAGGCGCCCGACGGGCTCTACGGCGCCATCGGCACCTCCAACTACCAGGGGCAGGAGCTGAAGCTCTCCAAGCAGTTCGTGGCCGGCTGACCGCCCGCCCATCGGGGCCCGACCTTTTCCGTCCCTCGGGCGTTAGCCCGCGGATCCAGCGCGCATGCCCGCGCCGACGTGGAGCATGTGCGTGACGAAGACCGCCGACCGGGCCGCCGCGGCAGCGACAGCCCGGCTCGATCCGCCGATGCCGACCCCCACCTACGTGGCGCGCGCCTTCATGAAGGTGGCCCGGGGCTTCTGGTCGGGCCCGACGCAGGTCCAGGCCTGGCTCCTGACCGCCGCCGTCGGCCTCCTGGTGCTCCTGAACCTCGGCGTCGCGCTCGGCATCAACCGCTGGAACAAGTTCTTCTTCGACGCGATCGAGACCAAGAACGTGAGCGGCGTGACGCTCGGCGTGGGCATCGTGCTCGGCCTCGCCTTCCTGGCGGCGGCCGTCGCCGTGTGCCAGGTCCATGCCCGCATGCGCCTCCAGGTGGCGTGGCGGCGCTGGCTCACGAACGCGCTGATCGAGCGCTGGCTGTCCGAGCGGCGGTTCTACCAGCTCACCATCGTGGCGGGCGAGGGCTCGCATCCCGAGTTCCGCATCGCCGACGACGTGCGGCTCGCCGTGGAGCCGCTGGTCGACTTCGCCATCGGGCTCTCGAACGCCGTCCTGTCGGCGGCGGCCTTCTTCGGCGTGCTCTGGATCGTCGGCGGCGCCCTGCAGGTCGGTCCGGTCTGGGTGCCGGGCTACATGGTCGTCGCGGCCGTGATCTACGCCGTGCTCACTTCCTCGGCCATGATCCTCGTCGGGCGCCCGCTGATCCAGGGCGTCGAGCGCAAGAACGCCGCGGAGGCGAAGCTCCGCTACGAGCTGACCCGGGTGCGGGAATCGGCCGAGAACATCGCGCTCATCGGCGGCGACGACGACGAGCGCGAGCGGCTGCGGGAGACCTTCGGCGAACTCGCGGGCCGCTGGATGCGGGTCATCGCCAAACAGGCGCACATGACCTGGATCTCGAACGCGAACTCGGTGCTGGCGCCGGTCGTGCCGCTGCTCCTCGGCGCGCCGAAATACCTCGCGGGCGACCTCACGCTCGGCGAGCTGATGCAGATCGCGACCGCCTTCACGCAGGCGCAGATCGCCCTCAATTGGCTCATCGACAACGCGATCCGGCTCGCCGAGACGCTGGCCTCCGCCCAGCGCGTCGTGGAACTGACGGACGCGCTCGACGACCTTGACGAGCGCATCGGCCGCCACGGATCCAGCGACA
>JAEUAC010000202.1 GCA_019695455.1 Methylorubrum extorquens
GCCCCGCCGCCAAGCCGCGGCCCAACCAGCGGCCGCCCCGGCCGACGACCCGCACGAGCCGTCGGGCCACCTCCGCCCTCCTCCCCGCGAGCTTCGCCATCCGGCCGACGCTCACGGCGCCGGGCACCGTCGTCGACGTGCAGCCGCAGCTGAACGGCCTCCCGGACCCGGTCGTCGTCGCGGCGAACGCGGCCGGCCGGCCGCCTCTGCGCCGCTCGGCCGACGAGGATCCCTACGCGCCGCTCGGCATCCGGGCCGGCGGCCTCATGCTCTACCCGACGTTGGGCGAGGCGATCGGCTACGAGACGAACCCGAACAAGATCCTGGGCGGGCGCGGCTCGTTCGTGTCCCAGACGGACGGCGAACTCACGATCCGGTCGGACTGGAGCCGCCACGAGCTGACCGGCTATCTGCGCGGCGCCTGGAACGAGTATCCGTCCGAACCGGCCGCCAGCCGGCCGGAGGGACAGGGCCGCGTCAACGCCCGCATCGACGTCGAGCGCGACACCACCGTCAACCTCGAGGGCCGTTACCTCATCGACACGCAGCGCGGCGACAGCGCCAACCTCCTGACGGCCGTCCGGACGCGGCCCGTCATCTACAACGAGGGCGGCACGATCGGCGTGTCGCACCGGTTCAACCGCCTCGTCGCGAGCGTGGCGGCCACGATCGACCGGGCCGATTTCGACGACGCGATCTCGGCCTCCGGCCTGCGCATCGACCAGTCCGACCGGGCCGTGACGCAATACGGCGCGCGCGGCCGGCTCGGCTACGAACTCAAGCCCGGCCTCGTCCCGTTCGTCGAGATCCTCGGCGACACCCGGATCTACGACCGCCGCCTCGACAACAACGGCTTCGCCCGGTCGTCGGACGGCGTCGGCGGCCGCATCGGCACGAGCTTCGAGCTGACGCGCCTCGTGACGGGCGAGATCGGCGCGGGCGCCATCAACCGGACCTACGACGACCCGCGGCTCGGCACCCTCACGAGCCCGCTCGTCGACGCCTCCGTGCTGTGGGCCGTCTCGCCTCTCACCACCGTGCGGGCCACCGCGGCCGCGACCGTGGACGAGACGACGCTCGTCGGCGCGAACGGCGTCCGCACCCTGCGCGGCGCGCTGGAAGTCGCGCACGCGCTGCGGCGGAACCTCATCGTCACGGCCGGCCTCTCGGCCGTGGACTTCCAATATACGGGGACGTCGATCAGCGAGCACGGCTTCGGCGCGTCGGTCCGGGCCGATTGGAAGCTCAACCGGCTGGTCGGCCTGCGGGCGAGCTACGCCTACGAGCGGCTCGATTCCCAGATCGTCGGCGCGAGCTACGCCAACAACGTCTTCCTCGTCGGAATGCGCCTCACGCCCCGAGGCCGACCGGACCGGCTATGCGGGCCGTCACGTCCCCGGCGGCCCTGCCCGTCCGGGCGAAAGGTCGGGACCGGCCCGCGACGCCTCCGCCCGGATGGCCGGGGCGAGCCCGGCCGTCCAGGCGTGGGTCGCGAGGCCGATCCCTCGGCGACGCGGCCGGCCTTACTTCTTGGCGCGGGTGCGCTTCGGGTTCGCGGCGGCCTCCTTGTCCTCCTCCTCGTCCGGCGAATCCTCGCCGGCCTCGGTCAGGGCCTCGCCGAGCGACTTCAGCTTGTCCTCGGACTTCTCGCCCCGCGTCGCGATCTTGAGCGTCGCCGCGCCGAGACGGTGGAGGAGGGCCTGGACCCGCTCCCCGTCGGGGGCGTCCTTCTCGAGCTGCTTCCGCAGCGCGCCCAGGTCGCGCAGGATGCCCTTGGCGCCCGGCAGGTCGAGATCCGCGAGGGCGGTCTCCCAATCCTCGATCATCTGCACGCCCTTGGCGGGCTTCATGTTCTCGAAGCCGCGATTGACGGCGTTCATGGTGGCGGCGAACTTGATGGCCATGGAATGTCCCGGAGCGGCACGCCCCGGCCGGGGCGGCGTCGGCTAACGCCCGCTCGCCGGACCGGCTCACGCCCGCCGGGTCACAAGCTCGCGATGGTCCCGGCCGCCAGGGAGGCGACGTCGTCTGCGTCCGACGTCGCACACTCGGGCGGCGCCGCCGGACGCGTCACGCTGCGGTCCACCGTGAACAGCTCCTGCGGTCGCTCGACGCCGCGCAGCGCGTAGCGCCCGACGGAGACCAGCGCCTCGCGCTCGGACGCGGCGGCCGCCTCGCGGAAGGCGGCGGAGACGAGCACGTCGCGCTCGGCCGAGCGGCACATGGCGGCGATGCGGCTCGCCTCGTTCACGGCCGGTCCGATGACGGTGAAGTCCAGCCGCTCGTGCGAGCCGATGTTGCCGTAGAAGACCTCGCCCGCGTGCAGACCGAGATAGACCTCCGTCGTCGGCAGCCCGGCCTCCGCCCGCCGCGCGGTCACGGCCGCGACGCGCTCGCGGAGCGCCCGTTCGGCCGTGAGCGCGCAGCGCGGCCCGTCCTCGCAGGTCTCGCTGGTGAAGATCGCCAGGATCCCGTCGCCGATGAGCTTCAGCACGTCGCCGCCGGCCTCGTGCACGGCCGAGATGACGGCCTCGGCATAGTCGTTCAGGAGCGGCAGGACCTCGTCCGGCGCGCAGGACCCCGCGATCGCCGTGTAGCCCCGCAGGTCCGAGAACCAGAGCACCGCCTCGATGCGGTCGGCGACGCCGCGCTCGATGCGGCCGGACAGGACGCGCCGGCCCGCGTCGCGGCCGAGATAGGTCTCCACCAGCGTCTCCGCGATGCGGGCGAGGGAGGCCGACTTGATGGCGAGGCCGAGCGCCGGGACGAGCCGCTCCAGGGCGGCCACCTCCTCCGCCCGGAACCCGCCGGGCGCGTCCGTCGACCAGGCGGAATAGATGCAGTCCATGTCGCCGATCGCGGCGCCGGGCTTGAACCGGTCGATCAGCGCGAGCCAGCCCGTCCGCCCCTCCTCCCGATGCTCGCGGAAGATGGCGAACTCCTCGTCCGTCTCCGGGCCGAGGCGGCGGTGCAGCGACGGGAGGCCGGCCTCCAGCATGTGGAAGAAGGGGGAGCGGCGCCAGCTCCGGGCCGCCTCGTCGTCGCCGGTGGTGCGGCCGTATTCGCGCACCTCGCTCTCGCCGAGATCGCTGCGCCAGCGGAAGACGCGTCCCTCGTGGACCGGATGCAGCGTGTCGATCGCGACCACGGCGCGGGACACGGCGACGCCGGCCGCCGTCACCTTCTCGCAGAAGTATCGGAGCAGATCCGTCTCCGCCTTGCCGGCGATACCGGCGCGGACGAGCCAGGTCGCGATCGCGGTGAGCTCCGCGTCGTTCGGTTTCGCCTCGATCATGCGGCCTCCTGCGGCGCACACATAGACCGCCCGGCCCCAGAGCGCGACGGGGCCCGCCCGGCGGGACCAAGCGCCGTTGTCGATGTCGTTGGCCCCATTGATCTCCGGTTTGGACCGGTCCAAAAAGATCCATGCCGGCGCCGTCCGCGGGGCCGGGCCCTGGCGGCGGTTTCGCCCCCGATCGGAGGACACGATGCCGGAGAAGCTGACCGACGCGACCCTGCAGGCCGGCGGGATCCTGGCCAAG
>JAEUAC010000065.1 GCA_019695455.1 Methylorubrum extorquens
GGGGCGCCGGGGATCCACGCGCTCGCCGGGGACACGGATGGCGCGGACGGCGCGGAGGAGATCGCGGGCGCCTATCTGGCCCCGGACGCCGTCGCGCGCGGCCTCGCGCTCGGGATCCCGATCGGCATGGCGCTCGCCCGCCACAACGGCCACGCGTTCTTCGAGGCGTTGGGCGGCTCCGTCGTCACCGGTCCGACGCTCACGAACGTCAACGACGTCCGCATCATCCTCGTAACGGCGGAGGCGCGCGCGTGACCGGGCTTCCGCCGACCCTCGGCGCCGCGCTGCGCGCCTCCGCCGCGCGCGATCCCGGCCGCGAGGCGCTGGTCGGGGAAGGCGAGCGGATCACCTATGCGGAGCTCGATGCGCGCGTCGACGCCTTCGCGGCGGCGCTGATCCGGCTCGGCATCGGGCGCGGCGACAACGTCGCCCTCTGGATGACGAACGGCCCGACCTGGGTCGTCGTCTACCTCGCCTGCGCCCGAATCGGCGCCGTGCTCGTCACCGTCAACACGCGCTTCAAGCGCGAGGAGGCGGAATACGTGCTCCGGCGATCGGATGCGAAGCTCCTCGTCGCCATGGACACCTACTGGGGCATCGACTTCGCGGCCATGATCCGCGCCATGGTGCCGAGCCTGGACCGGGCCGAGCCGGGGAGGCTCGGCGACCCGAACCTGCCGGCGCTGCGCGCCGTGGTGCTCTGGACGTCCGATCCGCTGCCCGGCTGCCTGACGATCGGCGACCTGACGCGGCCGGCACCGGACGTGGCGGCCCTCGCCGAGCGCGAGGCGGCGGTCCGCACGGAGGATCCGGTCGTGATCGTGTTCACGTCCGGCACGACGGGGCACCCGAAGGGCGCCGTGCACGGTCACGTCATGCTGCGCAACGCCGCCGCGATGGCGCGGCTGCTGCGGATGGGCCCGAGGGACGTCGTGCTCGGCCACATGCCGTTCTATCACATCGCCGGCGCCTTCACGGCCATCCTGCCGACGCTGCTGGTCGGCGCGACGCTGGTGACGCTGCCGCACTGGAAGCCGGACGAGGCGCTGGACACGATCGTCCGCGAGCGCGTGAGCGTGTTCGGCGGCATCCCGACCCATTTCATCGACTGCCTGGACGCGATCCGGGCCCGGCCGCGGGACACGTCCTGCCTGCGCACCGCCTGGATCGGCGGCGCGCCCGTCACGCCCGACGTCGCGGCGGCGGCCCGGTCCGAGCTGCGCCTCGACAGCCTCCAGGCGATCTACGGCATGACCGAGACGACGGCCTGCACGAACGCGAGCGGCTTCGACGACCCGCTCGCGATCGTCTGCGCCAACAAGGGGCGCACGATCGGCGATTTCGAGGTGGCCGTGCGCGATCCCGAGACCGGCGCCCTGCGCCCGACGGGAGAGGCGGGCGAGATCATGGTGCGCGGGCACGTCGTCATGCACGGCTATTACGGCGATCCGGCCGCGACCGCCGCCGTCACGACCGCCGACGGCTGGTTCCGCACGGGCGACCTCGGCGCGCTCGATGCGGACGGCTACCTCGCCATCACGGGCCGGGTGAAGGACATGTTCATCGTCGGCGGCTCCAACGCCTACCCGGCCGAGATCGAGCGCATGCTCCAGGCCCATCCGGCGATCAAGCAGGCGGTCGTCGTCGGCGCGCCCGACCGGCGGCTCGGCGAGGTCGGCCACGCCTTCGTCCAGCTCGACGACGGGGCCACGCTCACGGCGGAGGCGATCATCGCCTATTGCCGCGGTGCGATGGCGGACTACAAGGTTCCCCGTCGGGTCGCGCTGGTGGACGAGTTCCCGCGCACGCCGACCGGCAAGATCCAGCGATTCGTCCTCTCGGCGCGGGCCCGCGAGGCGGCCGGCGGCTGAGCCTCGGGTTCATCCGCGCGCCGGGTCAGCCTGCGAAGGCCGCTACGTCGCCCAGGGAGGATCAGGGCACCGGCGCCGTCCGGCCGCGATGGGCGGCGAGGAGCGCTGCGATCCGGTCCGGGTCCGCGTCGCGGATCGTCGGCAGGCGCCGCCGGGCGGCCAGGCCGTCCGCCGGATCGAACTCGGCGACGATCAGGTCCGGCCCGTCGCCCGCCTCGGCCAGGACCCGGCCGCTCGCGTCCAGGATGGTCGAGCCGCCCCAGAAGTCCAGCCCGCCGCGCCGGCCGCAATGGTTCGCCATGACGATCGGGAGGCCGTAGGTGAGCGCCGTGTGCCGCAGGTTCACGCGCCATCCGTCCCGGCTGTCGAAGGCCTCGGCGACGGCGCCGCGCGCGGACGCGATCGGCACGGCCAGGATCTCGGCGCCCCCGAGCGCCGCGAGCCAGGGCAGGGCCGGGTTCCACGTATCGGCGCAGATCAGCGTCGCGAGGCGGCCGGCGCCCGTGTCGATCGTGTCGACCGCGTCGCCCGGCCGATAGAATTCGCCCTCGACGAGCGCGCCGTAGGACGGCAGGTTCAGCTTGCGGTGGATCGCGACGACCCGGCCGTCCGCGAGGATGGCGGCCGCGTTGTGGATCGCGCCGTCCGGGGCGCGCTCGATGAAGCCGACCACCGCGACGAGCCCGCGCCCTGCGGCGGCGAGGTCGCGAAGCTCGGCCGCGTCGGCCCGGCGCGCGAGTGTCGCGGTATCGGGCCGGCTTTCGTAATCCGTCAGTGACAGTTCCGGGAAGACGATGAGGTCGATGCCGCGGTCGCGCGCCCGCGCCAGGACGGCCCTGTGCGCCGCGAGATTGGTCGCCACGTCGCCCGGCCGGCAGGCGATCTGCGCGGCGGCGAGCCGCAGCGTCACGGCACGTCCGGGCGCGGATGTCGGGCGCCCCGCCAATCGGCCACGT
>JAEUAC010000079.1 GCA_019695455.1 Methylorubrum extorquens
TCCGCCCCGCCCGGGATCACGCCCGTGATCATGTGCGGGGGCAGCGGCACGCGCCTCTGGCCCGTGTCGCGCGCCTCCATGCCGAAGCAGTTCCAGCGCTTCTTCGGGGACAGGACCCTTCTGCAGGACACGGCCATCCGCGTCGCCGGCCCGGGCTTCGCGCCGCCGGTCTTCGTGGCGAACGAGGCGCATCGCTTCGTCGTGGCCGACCAGATGGAGGCCCTGGGCCTGCCGCGCGGCCCGATCGTCCTCGAGCCCGTCGGTCGCAACACGGCCGCGGTCGCCATCGTGGCGGCCCTGCAGGTCGCCCGGACGGAGCCGGACGGGCTCGTGCTGCTCCTGCCCTCCGACCATCGCGTCGAGGACGCGGCCGGGTTCCGGGCGATGGTGGAGGCGGCCGTGCCGGCCGCGACGGCCGGGTCGATCTGCCTGTTCGGCATCGCGCCCGACCGGCCGGAGACGGGCTACGGCTACATCCAGGTCGGCGACGAGGCCGTGCCGGACGCGGCCTCGCCGGTCCGCAGGGTCGCGCGCTTCGTCGAGAAGCCGGACGCGGCCGGGGCCGGGCGGCTCCTCGCCGCCGGCGACGCGGTCTGGAACGCCGGCATCTTCCTCTTCCAGGCCTCCGTCCTGCTGCGCGAGGCCGCCGCGCGGCGGCCGGCGCTGCTCGCCGCCGTCACGGCGGCCTTCGAGGGCGCGACGCTCGACATCGACTTCGTGCGGCTCGCCCCGGCCGCGTTCGCGGCGGCCGAGTCGATCTCGCTCGACTACGCGATCCTCGAGGGCTGCGAGCGCGCGGCCGTGCTGCCGGCCGCCATCGGCTGGAGCGACCTCGGCGCCTGGGACGCCATCGCGGGCCTGCACCGGCCGGATGCCGAGGGCAACGTCACGCTCGGCCGGGCCGTGGCGCAGGCGAGCCGCGGCACGCTGATCCGGTCCGACGGGCCGCTCGTCGCGACGATCGGGGTCGAGAACCTGATCGTGGTCGCGACCGACGACGCCGTCCTCGTGGCGGACCGGTCGCAGGCGCAATCCGTGAAGGCGGTGCTCGACCTCGTGCGCGAGAGGGGCTTCGACGAGGCCGATTCCCACGCCGAGACGCACCGGCCCTGGGGCACCTACCGGCCCGTCGTCTCCGGCGAGCGCTTCCAGGTCAAGATCATCACGGTCAAGCCCGGCGGCCGGCTGTCGCTGCAGCTGCACCGCCACCGGGCCGAGCACTGGGTCGTCGTGAAGGGATCGGCGCAGATCACCTGCGGCGACCGGGTCTTCATGCTCTACGAGAACCAGTCGACCTACATCCCGCAGGGCGAGACCCACCGGCTGGAGAACCCCGGCCGGATCCCGCTCGAGATGATCGAGGTGCAGTCGGGCTCCTATCTCGGCGAGGACGACATCGTGCGCGTCGAGGACGCCTACGGGCGGGGCTGAGCGCGCCGGATCGGTCGCGTCACTCGCGCGCCCGGGACTGAGATGGTCGGACGAGGCCCGCGAGGGTCTCGCGGACGGCTTGGTCGTGTGAGGACAGCCGTTCGACGTGCGACGGCGTGCGTCCGGCCTCGATCGCCAGCCGCGAACACGGCATCCGCGGATTGGATGCGTCGTTCCGCCTCCAGGAGCCGCAGGAAATCCATGGTGCTCAGCTCGACCATGCGGGCCGTGTCACGGACCGTCACGCGCTTCAGGACAGCTGTTTCCTCGCACAGCAGCACGCCACGCTCGCCCGGCCCGAGCCGCCCGGGCTCTTCGATGACCTCGACGGCCGCCTGCTCGCCGAGGTTCGGCTGTCGGATACGAGGATCGACCTGCCGGGCGGCGTCGAAAACCGCGAACGCGTTGGTGGGCGCGATCTCGATCCGGTCTCGGTGGCCCTTGACCCATGCCAGGATGTCGAGCGCGCCGAGCTTCGAAGCGTCGCGGTTCGCCTCGTAGAACACGGCATCCGGGATCACGATGGCGGCCCGGTCGACATAGAGGAGGTAGTCGAGCGAGCGCGCCGCCGCCAACGTGATGAGCGGGCTCGTATCGACGACGAAGATCGTGATCGCGTCAGCCATGCGCTTCTTTCGGGAACAGCCATTCCCGCGCCCTCGCGAGGGCGTCCTCGCGACCTTGGACGGAGGCTCTCGGCAGGGGCAGGCCCTCGTCCGCCAGCATTCGCAGCACGTCGCCGAAGGTCGCCCCGTCGAGGGCGCGCCGCACGTCGATGGCCGTCATCTCGCCGGCCGCGTAACTCGCCAGCAGCGCGCGTCTCCGAGCCTCATTCATGGGACACCTTCCCGGCGGGGATCGTACCGCCCCGGGACTGTGCCACCGGCTTCGGCCGGTCGCCAGAGACCCGTTCAGGCGCGCCGGGCCGGGAGGACGCCGGCACGGAACGGATCTCTGGCCGAGGAGGTCGCCCGACCGTCGGCCTCTCAGCCGGCCAGCGCCAGCACCGTCCGCAGCAGCACGTCGGCGCCGGCCGCGCATTCGGCCTGGGTCGAGCTCTCGGCCTCGTTGTGGCTGATCCCGTCCTTGCAGGGCACGAAGATCATGGCGGTGGGCGCGACGGTGGCGGCGAAGAAGGCGTCGTGCCCGGCGCCGGACGTCATGGGGCGGCTCCCCAGGCCGAGCTCGGCGGCGGCGCGGCCGATCGCGGCGGACACGCCCGCGTCGAAGGCGACGGGGTCCTTGCGCCAGATCTTCTCGATGTCGATCGCGACGCCGCGCTCCCCCTCGATGCGGCGGGCCGCCGCCGCGATGGCCGCGTCCATGGCGTCGAGATGGCCGAGATCCGGGTGCCGGTACTCGAGCGTGAAGCGCACCTCGCCCGGCACCGTGTTGCGGGAGGCCGGGAAGGCCTCGGCGACGCCGATGGTCGCGACCCCGTCCGGCCCGTGCTCGCGGGCGACCGCCTCGGCGGCGAGCGCGAAGGCCGCGAAGGCGCAGAGCGCGTCGTGGCGCAGGCTCATGGGCGTCGAGCCGGCATGGCATTCCCGGCCCGTGACCCGGCCATCCGCCCAGACCGAGCCCTTGCCGGCCGTGACGATTCCGATGTCGAGACCGTCGGCCTCCAGGATCGGGCCCTGCTCGATGTGGAGCTCGACCATGGCGGCGAAGCGCCGCCGGCCCACGGGCTCGCTCCCGCGATAGCCGATCGCGTCCAGCGCGTCGCCGAACGCGATGCCGTCGCGATCGGTCCGCGCCATGGCGAAGTCCATGTCGACCTCGCCCGAATAGACGCCGGACGCGACCATGCCGGGCGCGAAGCGGGCCCCCTCCTCGTTGGTCCAGTTGATCAGCATGAGGGGCGCCTCCGTCTCGATCCCGGCGGCGTTCAGCGTCCGCATGACCTCGAGGCCGGCGAGGACGCCCAGCACGCCGTCGAATTTGCCGCCCGTCGGCTGCGTGTCGAGATGCGACCCCATGGCTATCGGCGCCCGCGCGGGATCGCGGCCCGGCCGGATCGCGAACATCGAGCCCATGGCGTCGACCGCGAGCTCGAGGCCCGCGTCCCGGACGGCGGCCGCGAACCAGTCGCGGACCCGCCTGTCCTCGTCGGAGAGCGCGAGGCGGCAGATCCCGCCCTTCGGCGTCCCGCCGATCGCGGCCGTCTCCACGATGGTGGACCAGAGCCGGTCGGAATCGATGCGCAGGTTGGTCCCGCCGCCCGTTTGCGTCGCCACGTCAGCTTCCCCTGTAGGTCGCGTAGCTCCACGGCGTCGCCGTGAGCGGCACGTGATAATGGCCTTCCGGCTCCGCGACGGCGAACCGGATCGGCACCACGTCGAGGAAGGGCGGGTCGGCGGTCGCCGCCCCGGTCCGCCGAAAGTGGTCGCCCAGCCGGAAGCGCAGCTCGTAGGTGCCGCGCGGCAGCGGGCGGTCCGCGATCAGGGGCGCGTCCGTGCGGCCGTTCGCGTTCGTCACCGCCCGGACGACCTCGCGCTCGCCCGCCTCCGCCAGCTCGTAGAGGGCGACGGGGACGCCCTCGGCCGGTCGGCCGGAGGCGGTGTCGAGGACGTGGGTCGACAGCCGGCCGTGGACCGGCAGCGTGTCGGGTCCCGAGACGAGGTCGTGGACGCGGAGCGCCGCGACCCGGAACACCTCGGCGAGCGCCGTCTCGTGCTCCTCCCCGGTCGGCGCCGCGGCCCGGCGGCGGAACTCGGCCAGGACGGAATCGGCGCCGTGCCGGCGCACGCAGACGATGAACGGGATGCCGTGCCGCTCCCGGTAGGCGGCGTTGAGGCCGTCGAACTCCGCCGCGCGCTCCGCCGACAGGCGGTCGAGCCCCGCCCCGGCCTGCTCGCCCACGGATTCGCTCGTCATGTTGCCGGACCTGGCGGCCGCGCCGGCGAGTTCGGGATGCCCCC
>JAEUAC010000107.1 GCA_019695455.1 Methylorubrum extorquens
CGGCGCCGAGTTCGGTGAGGTCGAGGAGCCGCTGCCCGCGCCGGTCCGCCCGGGCTCCCCCGCGTCGACGGTCGCGCGGGTCGTCACGCCCGTGCCGCCGACGAAGCCGTCCGCGCTCCGCCGCCTCGACGGCCTCGCCGCCGCCGTGCCCGGGGCCGCCGATCTCGTCGTCCTCGGCGATTCGCTCGCCGCCGCCTGGCCGTCCGCGGACCTCGTCGCCGCTCGGCCCGGATCCGTGCCGTTCAACTTCGGCCTGCCGGGGGACCGGATCCAGCACACGCTCTGGCGCCTCGACGCCGTCGCGACGGGCCACCTGCGTCCAAGGGTCGTCCTGGTCGTGCTCGGCACGAACAATCTCGGCGACGGCGATGCGCCGGCGTCCATCGTGGCGGGATGGCGCGCCGTCCTGGGACGCGTCGGCGCGCTCTGGTCGCCGCCCATGGTGGTCGGCGTGGGCCTGCCCTGGCGCCGGCCGGAGACGGGAACGGGCGAGGGCGACCGGCGGGCCGCGAACAGCGGGCTCGCCGGGCTCCTGGCCGAGACGGGCGGGGCCTGGCTCGACCCGGATCCCGTCCTCGGCGGCGATGCGGCGACGACGGGGGAGACCGTCTCGTCCGACGGCCTCCACCTCACGCCGGTCGCCTACCGGCGGCTCTCGGCCGCCCTGGCGACCCTGCTGACGCGCGACCTCGCCTGAGAGGCGCGAGCCGCGGCGTCAGCGGCCGAGCCCGAGCGCGGCCGCCAGCCGGTCCAGCCCGCCGGCAGGGCCGGGAAGCCCGATGCGCAGGAGATCCGGCGCCCAGTCGAAGCGCCGCGTCCAGATGCCCGCCCGGGCGAGCCGGTCGTGCACGGCCCGCGCCTCCGGGTGGCGCACCAGCCGGAACAGGGCGGTGCCGCCCGCGGGCGAGAGACCGGCCGCCGCGAGCACGCGGTCGAGGTCGCGCGCCTCCCGGGCGAGCCGCGCGCGCATCGCCGTCGCCCAGTCCGCGTCGTCGAGGGCCCGCGCGCCGACGAGGAGCGCGGGCGTGGAGACGGGCCAGTCGCCCAGGGCCGTCCGCACGGATGCGGCGAGGGCGTGCGGCAGGAGGCCGAACCCGAGCCGCAGGCCTGGGAGCCCGTAGAACTTGCCGAAGGAGCGCAGGACGACGATCGGGAGGTCGCCCGCATGGGGCGCGATGCCGGCGTCGGGATCGAGGTCGCCGAAGGATTCGTCGACGATCAGCCAGCCGCCGCGCTCCCGGCAGTCGCGGGCGAGGCGCAGGACGCGATCGACCGGCACCAGGCGGCCGTCGGGATTGTTCGGGTTGACGAGCACGACGTGGGGCGCGGCCTCGTCGGTCGGCGCCAGGGAGGCGCCCGCGTCCCGCCATGCGGTCTCGTGCCCGCCATAGGTCGGCCCGAGGATCCGCACGGGCCCGGCCGGGAGGAGCCGCGGCAGCCACTGGATGAGCGCCGTGGTGCCGGGTACGGCCACGATGGCGAGCGGGGAGGGGACGCGGTAGGCGCGCCGCGCCGCCGCCAGGGCCGCCTCCCGGTCCGCCGCGGTCGGCAGCCGGTCCCATCCCGCGAAGGCGAGGTCGGCGGGGAGCGGCCAGGGGTGCGGGTTGATGCCCGTCGACAGGTCGAGCCAGTCGGCCGCCCCGAACAGCGCCGCCGCCTCGCTCAGGTCGCCGCCATGTCGCATCCGTGAGCATCCTCGGTCCGCCGGAACGGCGCCCCGCGCGTTCTGCCACGCGGGCCGCGGAACGGCCCTCGGGGAGAGGCGCATGGGCTACATCGCGACGAACGGCTTGGCGATCCTGATCGCGGCGGCCGGCGGGCTCTTCGTCGGGGCCGCGATCCATGCCTTTCCGGGCCTCGGCCGGGGCGGGCGGCTCTCCGCGCCGGCGATCGGCGTCGTCGCGATCGCGGAGGCCTGGCTCTGCGCCATCCTGGCCGGTGCCCTCATCCTGGCGCCGCCCGCCGGGCCCGGCCCCTGGGCGATGGCGCTCGCGAGCGCCGTCGTGATCTGGATCGGGTTCGTGCTGCCGACGACCGTGGTCACGGGCCTCCACGCGGGGTTCGGCGCCCGCCGGATCGCGGGCTACGCGACCCACTGGCTGGTCGTCATGCTGGTCCAGGCGGCCCTGCTGCAGGCGATCGGCCTCGCGAGGCCCGCCTGATCGCCCGGGCTAGCGGCTGAGCGCCGTGCCGACGCTCGTGAAGGTGCGGCCGAGATTCGTGCCGATCGTGCGCAGGGCGACGATGACGACGACCGCGATCAGGGCCGCGATGAGGCCGTATTCGATCGCCGTGGCGCCGCTCTCGTCCCGGCGGAAGCGTCCGAGCAGGTCTCGTATGGGTATGGACATCGCTCATCATGCCGTCCGAACTCGCAAGGCTTCGTGAACGCGCGCGACATCTTCGCCTCCGCGACTTCACGACCGCGCGACTTGCCTGACACGGCCCGACGGTGTTGATCGCGGGTCGCGGGGCCGGAGCCGGCCCGAGAGGCAGGCGGCGCATGCGCACCCAAGTGGCGATCATCGGTGCCGGACCGTCCGGCCTGATGCTGGGGCGGCTGCTCGACCGGGCCGGCATCGACAACGTCATCGTCGAGCGCCAGGGCCCGGACTACGTGCTCGGCCGCATCCGGGCCGGCGTCCTCGAACAGGGCACGGTCGACCTCATCGAGGAGGCCGGCATCGGCGCCCGGATGCGCCAGGAGGGCCTGCCGCATACCGGCTGCGAGCTCTCCTTCGACGGCGACACGCTGCGCATCGACTTCGACGCCCTCGTGGGCCGCTCCGTCATGGTCTACGGCCAGACGGCGGTCACGCGCGACCTGATGGAGGCCCACCGCCGGGAGGGCGGCCCGGTGGTCTACGGCGCGTCCGACGTCCGGCTGCACGACATCGACGGGCCCGCGCCCCGGATCACCTACGCGCTCGACGGCGAGGCGGGCGAGATCGCCTGCGACTTCGTCGCCGGCTGCGACGGCTTCCGCGGCGTGTCGCGCGCCTCCATCCCGGCGGACCGCATCCGCAGCTACGAGCGGGTGTATCCGTTCGGCTGGCTCGGCGTGCTGGTCGACCGGCCGCCCGTCTCCGACGAGCTGATCTACGCCCACCACGAGCGCGGCTTCGCGCTCTGCTCCATGCGGTCGCAGGTGCGCAGCCGGTACTACGTCCAGTGCGGCGCCGACGAGCGCGTCGAGGACTGGTCGGACGACCGCTTCTACGACGAGCTCCGACGCCGCCTCGATCCCGCCGTCGCGGACCGCCTCGTCACGGGTCCGTCGATCGAGAAGTCGATCGCGCCGCTCCGGTCCTTCGTGGCCGAGCCCATGCGGTTCGGGTCGCTGTTCCTGGCCGGCGACGCCGCCCACATCGTGCCGCCGACCGGCGCGAAGGGCCTGAACCTCGCCATGAGCGACGTGCGCTGCCTCTACGAGGCCTTCGCCGACCATTACGGCGCGGGCTCGTCAGCCGGGCTCGACGGCTATTCGGCGCGCGTGCTCGCCCGCATCTGGAAGGCCGAGCGCTTCTCGTGGTGGATGACGTCGCTCCTGCACATCTTCCCGGACACGGACCGCTTCTCGCGGCGCATCCAGCGCTCGGAATTCGACTACCTCGCCGGGTCGCGCCTCGCCCAGGCCTCGCTCGCCGAGAACTACACGGGGCTGCCGATCTGACGAGCCGCCCCGGCACGGCGGCCCGACGCCGCCTCAGGCGGGTTCGGCCGCGCAGCGGGTGCGCAGTTCGCGCTTCAGGACCTTGCCGTAGCTGCTCTTCGGCAGGTCCGGGACGAAGCGGTAGGCCTTGGGGCGCTTGAACCGGGCCAGCTGCGTCAGGCAATGCGCGTCGAGCTCGGCCGGGGAGGGGGCGGCGCCCGGCGCCGGCACCACGAAGGCGACGACCACCTCGCCCCAATCCGGGTCCGGCGTCCCGATCACGCAGACCTCGTCGACCGCCGGGTGGGTGAGGAGGACCTCCTCGACCTCGCGGGGATAGATGTTCGTGCCGCCGCTGATGACGACGTCCTTCGAGCGGTCGCGGAGGGTCAGGCAGCCCGTCGCGTCGAGCGAGCCGACGTCCCCCGTGTAGAGCCAGCCGTCGCGCAGCGCCCCGGCCGTCGCCTCGGGGTTGCGCCAATAGCCCAGCATGACGACGTCCCCCCGGCAGACGACCTCGCCGATGCCGTCGACGGGCAGGGGAAGGCCGTCCTCCCCGACGACCCGCATCTCGACGCCGCTGCGGACCCATCCGACCGAGCCGAGCACGGCATCGGGCGCGTCCGCGTGGTCGCGCCGGCTCATGCCCGTGATGGTCATGGGCGCCTCGCCCTGACCGTAGAGCTGGGAGAAGACGGGCCCGAACACGGCCTGCGCCTTCTTCAGCTCCTCCACGTACATGGGGCCGCCGCCGTAGGTGACGGAGCGGAGGTGCCGGGGCGCCCGGCCGCGCGTCTCGGCCTCGCGGCGGATCCGCTGCACCATGGTGGGCGCCAGGAACGCCGCGCAGCCGCGGTGCCCGTCGCAGAGGTCCAGGAACTCGCCCGCGTCGAACCCGGACGAGGCGGGCACGACCTGCGCCGCCCCCCGGGCCATGTAGGGCAGCATGTAGAGGCCCGAGCCGTGGCTCATCGGGGCCGCGTGGACGAGGCAGGTGCCCTCGTCCGGATCGTCGAGGTCGGCGAGATGGGCCGTCGCCATCGCCAGGAGGTTGCGATGGGAAAGCATCGCGCCCTTGGACCGGCCGGTCGTGCCGCTCGTGTAGAACAGCCAGGCGACCGCGTCGGGATCGACCGTCGCGGCCCGTCCGGCCGGCGCGCCGGCGAACAGCGCGCCGTAGGCCTCGCTCCCGATCGTCCAGAGCGGCGGCAGGGGCTCGTCGAGGTCGGCGCCCGCGAGGGCGGTCGCGAGCGCCGGGGAGGCCATGACGGCCACCGCACCCGAATCGGCCACGATCGCGGCGACCTCGCGCGGGTGCAGCTTCGCGTTCACGGGCACGGCCGCGAGGCCGGCGCCCCAGAGGCCGAAGAGGAGCGGGACGAGGTCGGGATCGTTCTCGGAGACGATCGCCACCCGCTCGCCGGCGGGCCAGCGCGCCGCGAGGGCGCCGGCGAGCGCGAGCGCCCGGCACCGGATCGCCGCGAAGGACGCGACGGCCTCCGTCCCGCGATAGGTCCCCGTCCGGTCCGGGAACCGGTCGGCCGCGCGGTCGAGGCAGGAGAAGATGTTCATGGCCCGGCTGTCGTCCACGACCCGATCGGACGCACATGCATCGACTCGCGCGGGCGCGGCAAGGGAGCGCGGACCGGGACGGGGCGGCGCGGGTCCCCGCGCCGGCGGGTCAGGCCGCGTCCGCTCCGGCGGAGGACGCCTGGACGGACGTGAAGCCCTCGAACTGCGGATGGCCCGCGTAGAGCGGCTTCGTCGAGGGGGCGCGCGCATGCGCCTTGCGGAACTGCTCGGACGTGGTCCAGGCCTCGAAATCCGCCTTCGAGCGCCACGTCGTGTGCGACGAGTAGAGGACGTGGTCCTCGTGCTCGGGCCCGCGCAGCAGATGGAAGGACACGAAGCCCTTCATCTCGCCGAGGTGGCTGTCCCGGTTGGCCCACACGGCCTCGAACTCGTCCGTCGCATCCTTGTACACCTTGAAGCGGTTCATCGCGATGAACATCGTGATCGATCCTCCGATCCTGTAATCGTTCCAACAAGCATCCGGCATCGCCGCCGCCGTCGGGCGACATCGGATAGCTTAAGCGGCCGTGCTTGTCTTGTCGGGAACGCGCCTTTACGGAGGGAGATGACGCACCTCACGACCTTGTTGTTATTCCAGATCCAGGATCGCGCTCGATGACCGGGCCGTCCGGGACTCCGTCCGGCGCGGGCCCGGCCCCGCCGGGGGCGCCGCCGCGGGCCGGCGAGGCCGCCCTCGTGGAGGCGGAGAGCCTGTTCCGGGGGCGGCGGGAGGTCGTCATCGCGCATGCCGGCCAGCGCTACCGGCTCCGCATCACCCAGAGCGGCAAGCTGATCCTGACCAAATGACCCGCCCCGCCCGTCGCACCCTCCTGTCCGGCCTCGTCCTCGGCTGGGTCGCCCTCGCCGGCCCGGCCGTGGCGCAGGTTCCCGCGTCCCCCGACCTCCGCATCGTCGCGCTCGGCGGCGCCGTCACCGAGATCGTCGCCGATCTCGGCCTCGCCGACCGGATCGTGGCGGCGGACACGACGAGCGTGTTCCCGGCCGACATCCTGCGCACTCGGCCGAACGTCGGCTACCTGCGCCAGCTCTCGGCCGAGGGCATCCTGTCCGTCCGGCCGACGCTCGTCCTCGCCGCCGAGGGCGCCGGTCCGCCGGACGTGCTGCAGCTCGTCCAGGGGACGGGCGTGCCGATCGTGCGCGTGCCCGAGGAGCCGACGGAGGCGGGCGTCGTCGCGCGCATCCTGGCCGTCGCCGACGCGGTCGGCGCGAGCGAGGCCGGGCGCGCGCTCGCCGCGACGACGGAGGCCCGGTTCGCGGCGCTCGCGGCCGAGCGGTCCCGGCTCGGGGGCGAGGTCCGGGCGCTCTTCGTCCTCTCCCTGCAGAACGGCCGCGTCATGGTCGGCGGCCGGGGCACGACGGCCGACGGCATGTTCCGCCTCGCCGGCGCCACCAACGCGGCCGCCGCCGTCGAGGGCTACAAGCCGATGACCGACGAGGCGGTCGTCGCGGCCCGGCCGGACGCGATCGTCATGATGCAGGCCGGCCCCTCCGGCCCGCCCTCGGCCGACCTGCTCGCGGGGCCCGCCCTGTCCCGGACGCCGGCCGGCCGCGCGGGGCGGCTCGTCGTCATGGACGGGCTCTACCTCCTCGGCTTCGGGCCGCGGACGCCGGACGCGGCGCGCGACCTGATGACGGCGTTGCGCAAGCCGGGTCCGTGAGCGGCCGCGCGGCGTCGCCCTCCCTTCGCCCCCGCCTCCGCTCCGCCCTCGTGCTCGCGGGGCTCGGGGCGCTGGTCGCGATCGTCGCCGTCGCGTCGCTCGGGCTCGGCGCGGTCGCCATCGCGCCGGGCCGCGTGATCGGGCTCCTGCTGCACGGGCGGCCCGGGCCGGGTCCCGAGCCGCTGCTCGCCCGCGACGCCGCCATCGTGCTGGACATCCGCATGCCGCGCACGCTGGTCGGCCTCCTCGTCGGCGCCGCGCTGCTGCAGGGGCTGTTCCGCAATCCTCTGGCCGATCCGGCGCTGGTCGGCGTCTCGTCCGGCTCGGCGCTCGGCGCCGCGGGCGTGATCGTGCTCGGCCACGCCGTCGCGGGGCCCGGCCCGATCCCGTTCGCGGCGCTGCCGGCGGCGGCCTTCTGCGGCGCGCTCGCCGCGACCGTCCTCCTCTACGCGATCGCGACGCGGCGCGGCCGCACCTCCATCGCCACCATGCTGCTCGCCGGCATCGCGCTCGCGGCGCTGGCGGGCGCCGGCACGGGCCTCCTCGCCTTCGTGAGCGACGACCGTCAGTTGCGCGACCTCACCTTCTGGACGCTCGGCTCGCTCAGCGGGGCGACCTGGGCGAAGCTCGCGGTGGTGGCGCCGCTCCTCGCCGCGATCCTGGCGGCGTCGCCGCGTCTGGCGCGCGCCCTCAACGCGCTGGTCCTCGGCGAGGCGGAGGCCTTCCACCTCGGCGTCGCGGTGGAGCGCGCCAAGCGCCTCACGATCCTCGCCGTGGCGCTCGCGGTCGGCGCCTCCGTCGCGGTCGCGGGCCCGATCGGCTTCGTCGGGCTCGTCGTGCCGCATCTCCTGCGCCTCACGATCGGGCCGGACCATCGGCTGCTGCTGCCGGCGGCGGCGCTCGCCGGCGGCGCGCTGCTCGTCGCGGCCGACATCGCGGCGCGCCTCGTCGTGGCGCCGGCCGAACTGCCGCTCGGCATCGTGACGTCGCTCGTCGGTGCGCCCTACTTCCTGTGGCTGCTGCTCCGGCGCGGCGCGGTCCTCGACGCGTGACGGCCCTCCTGGCGGCCGACGGGGCGAGCTACCGGATCGGCGCGGCGCGGCTCGTCGAGGGCGCGGACCTCGCGCTGGCGCCGGGCCGGTTCGTCGCCGTGGTGGGGCCGAACGGCGCCGGCAAGTCGACGCTCGTGCGCCTCCTGTCCGGCGAGCTCGCCCCGACCGGCGGACGGGTCCTGTGCGAGGGCGCTCCGCTCGCCGGCATCCCGCCCCACCGGCTCGCCTGCCTGCGGGCCGTGCTGCCCCAGGCCTCGCGCCTCGCCTTCCCGTTCACGGTGCGGGAGGTCGTGCGGATCGGCCTCGACGGGATCGGCCGCGGGCTCGACGGCCGCGCCCGCGACCTCCTCGTGGCGGAGGCGCTCGCGCGGGCCGACGTGTCCCACCTGGCGGACCGCTCCTACCAGAGCCTGTCCGGCGGCGAGGCGCAGCGCACGCAGTTCGGGCGCGTGCTGGCCCAGCTCGCGGCCGGGCGCACGGTGGCCGACCGGCAGGCGCTGCTCCTCGACGAGCCGATCGCGAGCCTCGATCTCCGCCACCAGCTCGCGCTGCTCGACGCCGCCCACGCGCTCGGGCGCGCCGGGCTCGCCATCCTGGCCGTGCTGCACGACCTGAACCTCGCGGCCGTCTTCGCGGACGAGGTGGTCGTGATGCGGGCCGGGCGGATCGTGGCCGCGGGACCGCCCCGCGACGTGCTCCGGGACGATCTCGTGCGGGACGTCTTCGGCGTCGCGCTGCGGATCGGGGAGGTCCCGGCCGGCGATCGGCCCTTCGTCCTGCCGCGGCGCGACGCCACCCTGCCGTAGCGCGATCCGCCCCGCGCCGGCATGGCATCGCGGCCACACCCGGCCGGCTTCGTCATAAGCAGAGACGGACGTGCGAAGGTATCCGACGACGGCCGGGCCAGCCGGATCATGGTCTTAGGCCGTTGTTTCGAACCGGTCGAACTCGGAACGGAGGCGTTCTACTTTCGAACGGCTACAGGTCCAGAACATAGCCGTTGACCGGACCTGCCCGACAGGGCGACACGGACGCACGGCGCCTCGCCGTCAGCCAGCCAAGCCTTCGCGCCCAGCCAGCCAGCCGTCTCCCCCCGGTCCGTCTGGATAGTGCCATGGTCGCTCCGCCCCGTTCCCTCCTCGCCGCCGTCTCGATCCTCGCCGTCACGGCGGCGGTCGCGCAGCCCATGCCGACGGGGCGCGGCACCGTCGCCCCGCCGCCGCCCGGCGACGCCCGGGCGGGCGCGACGGCGCTCGACGAGATCACGGTCACGCAGACGAAGACGGAGGGCCGCGCCGTCGACGCGCTGGGCGGCTCGAGCGTCGTCTCGCGGGAGACGATCCGCGAGATCCAGCCGGACCGGATCTCGGACGTCCTGCGGCAGGTGCCGGGCGTCTCGACCCAGGAGAACCACAACGATCCCGGTCAGGCGATCAACATCCGCGGCCTGCAGGATTTCGGCCGCGTCGCCGTCCTGGTCGACGGCGCGCGGCAGAATTTCCAGTCGACCGGCCACGGCGCCAACGGCACCTTCTACCTCGATCCCGAACTCGTGGGCGGCGTCGACATCACGCGCGGTCCGGTCTCGACCATCTACGGCTCGGGCGCGATCGGCGGCGTGGTGGCCTTCCGCACGCTCGGCATCGACGACATCCTGCGGCCGGACGAGAGGGCGGGCCTCCGGCAGAAGGTCGGCTTCGGCACGAACGGCTACGGCCTCGTGAATTCGTCGGCCGTCGGCCTGCGGCTGCCGAACGACGCCGTCACCGTGTTCGGGCAGTTCCTCTATCGCGAGAGCTACACCTACCGGGACGGCGCCGGCTTCCTCGTGCCGGACACGGGGTCGGACATCGTCGCGGCGAACTTCAAGGTCGACGCCACGCCGGCCGAAGGCCACCGGATCGGCCTCACGGCGCTGCGCCAGACCTACGAATTCGCCAACAACGGCTCGTCGAACGCGGGCGCGCGCTTCCGCACGAACCTCGACACGGACACCTACACGCTCGGCTACCGCTGGACGCCGCCCGACATCCCGCTGATCGACCTCAGCCTGAAGGGCTACTACTCCTCGACCTACGACGTGCGGACCTTCCTGTCCGACACCGCGTCCGGCCTCTACCGCACCCTCGGCACGCGGATCGGCGACCAGATCGTGGTCGACCTCGCCACCACGGGGTTCGACGTCGTCAACACGTCGCGCTTCGACACGGGGCCGGTCGCGCACGCGCTCACCTACGGCGGCGACGGCATCTTCGACGACGTCCGCACGACCGACCGGGCGGGCGGCTTCACGGGCGCCTTCACGCCGACCGGCCGGCGCGACCTGACGGGCGCCTTCGTGCAGGACGAGATCCGCCACGGCGGCTGGTTCCGGGCGATCGGCGCGCTCCGCGTCGACCGGTACGAACTCTCCGGCAACGGCGTCCGCTCGTCCGGCGACCGCGTCTCGCCGCGCGGGACGATCGGGCTGTCGCCGTTCCCCTGGCTCGAGGTCTTCGGCACCTACGCCGAGGGCTACCGGGCGCCCGCCATCTCCGAGACGCTCATCAACGGCACGCACCCGTTCCCGGCCTTCCAGATCCTGCCGAACGCGGACCTCAGGGCCGAGACGGCGCACAATCTCGAGGGCGGCGTGAACGTCAGGTTCGACGACGTGCTGCGCGGGGGCGACGCGTTCCGGGCGAAGATCGTCGGCTTCTCGAACCGCGTCGACGACTACATCGACATCCAGGGGGTCGGGCCGCGCACCTTCGTGGCCGTGTCGCCCCTGGTCCCGGCGGCGCTCTGCCGCGGCCGCACGGTCGCGTTCGGGCCCTGCCAGATCCCCGTCCAGGCGCAGCGCTACGTCAACATCGCGCGCGCCGACCTCTCCGGCGTCGAGGTCGAGGCGGCCTACGATTGGGGCGACGGCTTCGCCTCGCTCGCCTATTCGCACACGGAGGGCGTCGACGCGTCGTCGAAGATCGGTCTCGTGCGCGTGCCGCCGGACAAGATCGCCGGCACGCTGGGCCTCCGCTTCCTCGACCGCGCGCTGACGATCGGCACGCGCATCGTCTACAACGCCGCCCGGACCAACGTTCCGGCCTCGAGCCTCATCCCGAACACCAAGGACCATACGCTGGTCGACCTGTTCGCCTCCTACGCGTACTCGGACGCGGTGCGGGCGGACCTGACGCTCGCGAACGTCTTCGACACCCGATACATCAAGTACCTCGACGTCGACCGCAGCCCCGGCTTCCAGGCCCGCGGCGGCCTGACCGTCCGCTTCGCCACGCGGTGACGGAGGGGGCGCGACCTCTCCGGAGCGCGCGAGGCCCGACCCCGGCGGACCCGCGGTCCGTCCCGGCCCTCGGCTCCGGGGAGGGGGACGCGCCGCCGTCCCGCCGAAGTCCCCGCGCTTGCCGCCGCCCCGCGTCCGTGGTCAAAGCGCGATGCTTTCGGTGCCCCGGTCCAGGCCGGGGTGAAACGGGAATGCGGTGCGGGCGCCCTCGGCGTCCCAGGCCGCGGCTGCCCCCGCAACTGTAGGCGGAGAGCGGGTCTCCACGCGTCACTGGCCGTCCGGCCGGGAAGACGGGGACCGGCGTCGATCCGCGAGCCAGGAGACCGGCCGAGAGCAGAGACGGATACCGGCGGAGGGCCGGTCGGAGATCGTCGATGCCGTTCGCGTCCGGCCGCCCGCAGGCCGTCATCAGCGTGTGCACGTCCTGCCGCTCGGCCGTGGACGGGGACACCGCGTCGCCGGGCGACGTCCTCCTGGCCGCGCTCCGGGCCGCGGCCGCGGCCGACGGGACGGGGCCGATCGCGATCCGGCCCGTGCAGTGCCTCAGCGTCTGCAAGCGGCCCTGCACGGCCGCCCTCTCCGGGCCCGACCGCTACACCTACGTGTTCGGCGACCTCGATCCCGCGGCGGCCGCGGCCCCGCTCCTCGAATGCGCCCGCCTCTTCGTCGAGGCCGAGCACGGCTACCTCCTGTGGCGCGAGCGGCCCGAGCCGCTCCGCCGCGGCATCCTCGCCCGCATCCCGCCGGCGGGGCTCGATTCGGCCGATGGCCGCCATCCGCGCTGAGGCGCGCCTCCCAGGATCGACGCCATGTCCGGCCAACGCGTTCCCGTCACCGTGCTCACGGGCTTCCTCGGCGCGGGGAAGACGACCCTGATCCGCCACCTCCTGCAGAATGCCGGCGGGCGGCGGATCGCCGTCATCGTCAACGAGTTCGGCGACATCGGCTTCGACGGGTCGCTCGTGGAGGAATGCGGCGCCGGGACCTGCGCGCCCGGGGACATCGTTGAGCTCACGAACGGATGCATCTGCTGCACGGTCGCGGACGATTTCGTGCCGACCATGGAGGCGCTGCTCGGCCGGGACCGGCCGCTCGACGCGATCGTCATCGAAACCTCCGGCCTCGCCCTGCCGCAGCCGCTGCTGCGCGCCTTCGACTGGCCGGCCGTGCGCACCCGCGCGACGGTCGACGGCGTCGTGACCGTCGTGGACGCGACCGCCCTCGCGGAGGGCCGCATCCCCGAGCACGACCCGACGCCCGATCCCGCCCGCGAGCACGACGACCCGGTCGAGGAGGTGTTCGACGACCAGCTCGCCTGCGCGGATCTCGTCGTCCTGTCGAAGTCGGACCTCCTGGACGACGCGACGCTCGCGACCGTGGAGGCGCGGCTCCGGTCCGAGCTGCGGCCGACCGTGCGGGTGGTCCGCTCGCGCGGCGCCGACCTCGCGCCCGCGATCCTGATCGGCCTCGCGGCGGCGGCCGAGGACGATCTCGCCGCCCGGGCCGGCCATCACGGCACGGAGGAGGAGCACGACCACGACGATTTCGACAGCATCGTCGTGCGGGCGCCCGCCCAGGCCGACCTCGAGGCCCTGCGCGGCACCGTCGAGGCCGCGCTCGGGATCGAGGGCGTGCTGCGCGTGAAGGGCTACGCGCCGGTCGCCGGCAAGCCCAACCCGGTCGTCGTGCAGGCGGTCGGCTCGCGCGTCGAGCTCGCCTTCGCGCGTCCCGGCTCCCGCACGGGGGAGGGGCTCGTCGTCATCGGCCTGAAGGGGTTCGACCGGGCCCGCGTCGAGGCCGCGCTCGCGGCCTGATCCGGGCCGCCCGGACGGCCGCCCGCCATGCACCTGCAATTCGCGCCGCCGGAGGCCATCGACGACGGCGAGGCCGCGCGCGACCTGCAGCAGCCCGCGGCCGACATCGTGGTCCTGTCGGCGGCGGATTCGGAGCTCGCGGCCCTCGCGTCCGTCCTCCGGGACGAGCCGCCCGGCGGGCCGTCCGTCGCGCTGACGAACTTCCTGCAGCTCGGCCATCCGATGTCGGTCGACCTCTATGTCGACCGGACCCTCGCCCGGGCGCGCTACCTCGTGCTGCGCCTTCTCGGCGGCGAGACCTACTGGCGGCACGGCATCGACAGCCTGCGGCGGCTCGCGCTCCGGCGTCGCGTGCCGTTCGCCTGCCTGCCCGGCGACAGCCAGTGGGATCCCGGCTTCGCGGCCCGCGGCACGGTGCCGGAGGAGGAGGCGCGGGCGCTCTGGCGCTACTTCGCCGAGGGCGGGCCGGACAACATGGCGGGCGCGCTCGCCTTCCTGCGGCACCGGCTCGGGGCCGGCCCGCCGCCCGCACCGGCGCGGCCGTTTCCGTCCGCCGGGCTCTGGCCTGGCCCGGACCCCGCCGACGTGCGGCCGCTAGCCGGCAACGTGGTTTACCGCGCCGCCGTGCAGGGCG
>JAEUAC010000154.1 GCA_019695455.1 Methylorubrum extorquens
TCGATCTTCAGCGTGACGTTGCCCTCGCCCTCCTTGAACAGGCGGTCGCGGATCATGCGGCTCGTGACCTTGTCGCCCTCCGTGCCGGCGAGCGGCGAGTCGTTGACGATGAAGGACATCGTGACGGTCGGCGGGTCGATCGGCTGCGCCTGGATGGGCGTGTCGACCTGCGGGTCGCAGAACGTGTCGGCGACGGTGCCCTTCACGAGCCCCGCGATGGACACGATGTCGCCCGCCTCGCCGATCTCGATCGGCGCCCGCTCGAGGCCCCGGAAGGCGAGGATCTTGGAGACGCGGCCGGTCTCGACGAGCTTGCCCTCGCGGTCCAGCACCTTGATCTGCTGGTTCGGCTTCACCGTGCCGGCCGCGATGCGGCCCGTGATGATGCGGCCGAGGAAGGGATTGGCCTCGAGCAGCGTGCCGAGCATCCGGAACGGGCCGTCCTCGACCTTCGCGGGCGGCACGTGCTGCAGCACGAGGTCGAAGAGCGGCGCGAGGCCGTCGCCCTGGTCGCCGTCGGGCGCGGTCGCCATCCAGCCGGCGCGGCCGGACCCGTAGAGGATCGGGAAGTCGAGCTGCTCGTCGGTCGCGTCGAGCGCGGCGAAGAGGTCGAACACCTCGTTCACGACCTCCGTGATGCGGGCGTCGGGGCGGTCCACCTTGTTGATGGCGACGATCGGCTTCAGGCCGATCTTCAGCGCCTTGCCGACGACGAACTTCGTCTGCGGCATCGGCCCCTCGGCCGCGTCGACGAGGACGATCACGCCGTCGACCATCGACAGGATGCGCTCCACCTCGCCGCCGAAATCGGCGTGGCCGGGCGTGTCGACGATGTTGATGCGGGTCTCCTTCCAGACGACCGAGGTCGCCTTGGCCAGGATGGTGATGCCGCGCTCCTTCTCGAGGTCGTTCGAGTCCATCGCCCGCTCCTCGACCCGCTGGTTCTCGCGGAAGGAGCCGGACTGGCTCAGGAGCTTGTCGACGAGGGTGGTCTTGCCATGATCGACGTGGGCGATGATGGCGATGTTGCGCAGGTTCATGCCGGGCGGGTCCGCGTACGTCGGCGACGCCGGTCTCCCGCCGGACGCGGGCACCGGGCGAAAAGCCTCGACGATGTGAGATTTCGCTGCGGCGCACATAGTCGAATTGTGCGCCTTCGGCAATGGGCCGGCCGGCGGGACGGGTCGATGCGAGGCCGGACGGGCCTATTCGGCGGCGGCCGCGAAGGGCGGGACGGCCGCCTGGCCCATGGCGCGCCGCCGCTCCGCGATGGCGTGACGGGCCTCCTCCAGGCCCAACGTGAAGGCGGACACGCCGGCATGGTCCAGGCGGCCGGTGCCGGCCTGGCCGAGCGCCACGCCCAGGATGTCGTCCGTCTCCGTCTCGAGCGCGTCGAGCTCGGCGCCGTCCGCGGCCGTGCGGGACTGGCGCACGATGGCGAGGAGCCGGTCGAGGAGCCCGAGGGTGCGGGCCCGCCGCCGGTTGGTCGCCCGCGACGCGAGCCCGGCGAAGCCCGACCCCAGGATGGAGAAGCCCATGATGCCGAGGTAGATCCAGTCGCTGTAGCGGTCGAAGAAGGTCTCGACCTCGCCTTCGTAATAGGCGTCCGCGCCGGGATGCAGCGGCAGGGAGGCGCCCTTGTCGGTCTCCGGCGCCTCGATCCGGTTGGCGAGGTCGATGTCCCGGGCGAGCACGGGGCGCACCTGGTAGATCAGCTTGGTCAGGTCGGAGATGGTCGTGTCCGACAGCGAGGCGGCCGCGACCAGCCGGTGGCTGACGCCCAGCGTCTTGATCGGCTCGGCCGGGCGCGGCGGCGTGCCGCCGAAGGCGCCGCGCACGATCTCGAACGATTCGTAGAGCGGCGCCCGCTGGGCGATGGCGTCCACCTCCGTGATCGGCAGGATGACGGGCGCGGCGCCGCCCGACGCCGCCGTGACGGCCGCGACCGTGCCCGCGACCATGCGGCCCGTGAGCGTGCCGACGACGAGCACGGCGTCGATCCGGCCGGAGCGGAGCGCGGGCTCCACCTCCTCCGGCCCGTCGAGCGGCACGGTCCTGACCGAGTCGCGGGGCACCTCCTGCTGGGCGAGCAGGAGGTCCAGGAGGCGGCTGTTGGCGGGCAGCTTGCGCACGATGCCGACCGTGCGGTCGCGCAGGTCGCCGACATTCGCGATGCCGCGCCCCTCGGGAGCGAGGAGCAGGACGGCGTCGCGGTGCCAGATCGCGACGGTCTGGCCCTTCTCGGGCATGCCGGCATCGGTGCGGACGATGGCGAGGTCGGCCCGGCCGTCGTCCAGCGCCTGGGCGCTTTCCGGCTCGCCGGGCGTCGGCACGATGCGGAAGCGGATGTCCTCGTGCTCGCGCGCCAGGACCTGGGCCACGCCGGCGACCAGCCGGGCATCCTCGCTCGAGGCCGGCCCCACGGCGATGCGCAGCGTCACGGGCGTGGAGAAGGCCCGCCATCCGATGAGCCCCGCCCCGAGGACGAGGAGCGCGGCCGCGAGGCCGAGAAGCGTGGTCCTGCGCATCCGCCCGATCCGGTCCGAAAAGGGACGACGGGAAATGCACCCGGCCCGGCGCGGTTCCCGCCCCGGTCAGTGGCCGGGCAGCGGGTCCGTCCCGGGCTCGGGATCGCGGCGGAACGGATAGGCCATCTGGCCGAGGAAGCCCTGCGGCATCGGGTGGTCCACGCCGTAGCGGTCCGGCAGCACGCCCCTCGGCATGTAGAACGTGCCGAACAGGACATCGAGGACCGGGAAGGTCGGCGCGAAGTTCATGGAGCCGCCACGCGCCGGATCCGTGTGGTGCCAGCGGTGGAAGACCGGGCTCGCCAGCACGTGGCGGAACGGGCCCCAGGTCCAGTCGAGGTTGGCGTGGACGAGCCCGGACATCGCGACGTTGAACGGGCCGAGGGCGACCAGCACGGTGGGCGGCACGCCGAGCATCAGGAGGACGACGTCCGCGAGGACCGAATGGAAGACGACGTTGATCGGGTGGAAGCGCGCGCCCGACGTCCAGTCGAGATGCTCGGAGGCGTGGTGGACGGCGTGGTAGCGCCAGAGCGACGCGCCGTGGAAGAGCCGGTGCGTCCAGTACATGATGAGGTCGGTCCCGATCATGTAGGCGACCGCCTGCACCCAGAAGGGCAGCCCGGCGAGCGGGCCGTGGCCGCCCCCGACGAAGCGCTCGATCTCGGCCGGCTCCGACAGGCCGTAGACGAACATCGCGCCCGCGACGAGCAGGACCACCCGGGCCCAGCCGCCGACGACGGGCAGCACGAACATGAAGACGAAGTCCGTGACAAGGCCGGGCTTGCGCCACCAGGGCACGCCCGGGTTGCAGGGCTCCGCCAGCCAGTGCAGCAGCGTGAAGGCGACCGAGAGCGTCGCGAGGATCGGCAGCACGCTCCCGATCGCGTGGCCGAGCTGGCCCAGCACGGGGAGGATGATCGCGTCGAGCATGCGGCGAGCATGCGCGCCGGGAGGTTAACGGATCGGCAAGCGGCCGCCGGCCCGCGGGGTCGCAGGCCGCACGGGTCGCAGCCCGCCGGCATGGCGCCCGCACCGCGCCCGGCCTAAGAGACCTCCACCGCCCGCGAGGGGCGCGACCCGACGATGCGCACCATGGACGAACCCGGCCGCTCCCGCCTGCCTCCCCTCCTCAAGCTCGCGCTCGAACTCGGGCCGCTCGTCCTGTTCTTCCTCGGCAACGCCTACGGCGACCGGTTCGGCTTCGCGGGCGACCGCCGCATCTTCGCCGCGACGGGGCTGTTCCTGGCCGCGACGGTCGTGTCGCTCGCCGTGCATTTCCTGCTCGTGCGCCGCCTGCCCATCATGCCGCTCGTCTCGGGCGCCGTGGTCGTGGTCTTCGGTGGGCTGACGCTGGTCCTGCAGGACGAGCACTTCATCAAGATCAAGCCGACCGTCGTGAACACGCTGTTCGGCGTGGTGCTGCTCGGCGGGCTCTGGTGGCGGAAGCCCATCCTGCAGGTCGTCCTCGATTCCGTCCTCGACCTGACGGAGGAGGGCTGGCGCCAGCTGACGCTGCGCTGGGCACTGTTCTTCTTCGTGCTCGCCGCCCTGAACGAGATCGTCTGGCGCACGCAGACGACCGACACCTGGGTGCAGTTCAAGGTCTTCGGCATCATGCCGCTGACCGTCGCCTTCGCGCTCGCGCAGACGCCCCTGATCCTGCGCCACGAGCGCAAGCGCGGGGACGCCTGAGGCTTGCCGCGACCGCGGGCGAAACCCCGCCGCTCGTCGCGCGACGCGCGGCCGGTCGAGGCCGACCCGGACGCGCACCCGGCCGAGACCTGCGGCCTCTGCGGCCGCGGGATCCCGCCCGGCGCCAAGGCGAGCCGCCACCACCTCGTGCCGCGCCTGAAGGGCGGCGCCCGGCTCGGCACCGTCCGGCTGCACCAGGTCTGCCATTCGGCGATCCACGCCCGGTTCACGGAGACCGAGCTCGCCCGCCGCCTCGCCGATCTCGACAGCCTGCGCGCCGACCCGGAGCTCGCGCGCTTCGTCGCCTGGGTGCGCACCAAGCCCGACGATTTCCACGCCCCGACGCGGACCTCCGCCGCCCTGAAGGAGCGGCGCGGCAAGCGCGAGCGGCGGCCGTGACGCCCTCCCCGGCCGCCCCGATCGTCAGCGGGCCGCCGCCTTCACGCGGTCCATGAAGGCCGGCAGCGTCTCGGGCGTGAGCGGGCCGACATGGCGGTGGCGGATCGTTCCGGCGCGGTCGATCACGAAGGTCTCGGGCACGCCGTAGACGCCGAGCTCGATGCCGGCGCGGCCCAGCTCGTCGAAGCCGACGGCCGCGAAGGGATTGCCGAAGGTGCCGAGGAAGCGCCGCGCGGTCTCCGGCTTGTCCTTGTAGTCGATGCCGACGAGCCGGACCGACGGGTCGGAGGCGAGCGCCATCAGGTGCGGGTGCTCGACCCGGCACGGCGCGCACCACGAGGCCCAGACGTTCAGGATCGTGACCCGGTCGCCCCGCAGGTCGCCCGCCGCGAGGCCCGGCACGGCCGTCCCGCCCGGGCTCCGCAGGCCCTCGAGCGGCGGCAGGCGGAAGGACGGCACGGCCTGGCCGATCAGGGCGGAGGGCAGCGTCTGCGGGTCGTGCCCGTCGCGGAGGCGGTAGAGGAACAGGCCCGCCAGCGCCGCGAAGACGAGGACCGGCAGGAGGACCAGCACGCGCAGCAGGCCGCGCCGGGGCGCGGGGTCGGGCGCGAGGGCCGTGTCCGTCACGCGCCGTCCTCCCGCCCGAGCCGGGCGAGGTCCCGCCGGGCGCCGCGATGGTCGAGGATCGCCCGCAGGATCAGGCCCGCGATCACGACGAAGGTGACGGCGTAGGCCGACAGGATGAACGGCGCGTGGCGGGCGGCCTCCATCAGGCGAGCCCGCCGAGCCGCTCGGCCCGGACGATCGTCAGCGCCCGCACGCGGCGGCGCAGGATCTCCGTTCGCATGCCGGCGAGGTGGAGGCAGAGCCCCGTCAGCGTGAAGGCGGCCGCCATGACGAGGAGCGGCCGCAGCATGGCGGCGTCGATGGTCGGCCCGCCGAACCGGAGCACGGAGGCGCCCTGGTGGAGCGTGGACCACCAGTCGACGGAGAACTTCACGATCGGGATGTTGGCCGCGCCGACGAGCGTCAGGATGGCCACGGCCCGGGCCGCCCGGTTCGGGTCCTCGATGGCGCGCCACAGCGCCATGATGCCCGCATACATGAGGAACAGGACGAGGACGGAGGTCAGCCGCGCGTCCCAGACCCAGTAGGTGCCCCACATGGGCCGGCCCCAGAGCGAGCCCGTGAGCAGGCAGCAGAAGGTGAGCGCCGCCCCGATCGGCGCCGCGGCCCGCTGCGACACGTCCGCGAGCGGATGCCGCCAGACCAGGGTCCCGACCGCCGACGCGGCCATGATCGCGTAGAAGAACAGCGACATCCAGGCCGCCGGCACGTGGATGTACATGATGCGGACGGTCTCGCCCTGCTGGTAGTCGGCGGGCGAGGCGAACCAGGCGAGATAGAGCCCGTACGCCGCGCAGCCGGCGGCCGCGAGCGCGAGCGGCGGCAGGAGCCGGCCGGAGAGACGCATGAACGTCCCGGGTTGGGCGAGCCGGGTCAGCATGATGGCCCCGTCGCTAGCGGCAGGCCCGCCGCCGGGCAAGGGTCAAGGCCGCCGCAGGCACCCGCCGCGGCGAGGAGCGACGCGGCGAGGGGCGCCGCGCGGCGTCCGGCCCGTGGCGTCAGCGCTCCGGCCAGGCGCCGCGCTTCAGGTCGCTCTCGATGAGGAGCGCGCTCTTCTCGCCCCCGAGCCGGCGGCGATAGACCTGCATGTTCTCCATCACGCGCTGCACGTAGTTGCGCGTCTCGGAGAAGGGGATCCGCTCCACCCAGTCGATGGGATCCACGCCCTCGCGGCGGGGATCGCCGTAGGCCTCGATCCATTTGCGCACGTTGCCCGGCCCCGCGTTGTAGGACGCGAAGGTCAGGATGTAGGAGCCTCGCCAGTTCTCCATGAGCTCCGTCAGGTGGGCGGAGCCGAGGCGGGCGTTGTAGGTCGCGTCCGTCAGGCGGCCGGGATCGTAGTCGACGCCGTATTTCCGGGCGGTCGCGGCGGCCGTGGCCGGCATGAGCTGCATGAGGCCGCGGGCGCCGACCGGCGATTGCGCGGACGGATCGAAGGCGCTCTCCTGCCGGGCGATGGCGTGGACGAGGGCCGCGTCGACCGAGTTCGGCACGGGTTCGAAGGCCGGCACGCCGATCACCGGGAAGGCGCGCTCGTCGAGCGGCAGCCCGCGCTGGGTCGCGGCCTTGCCGAGGACGAGGAGCGCGCGCGCGTCCCGGTAGGCGAGCGAGAGCTCGGCCACCGCCTCGAGGTCCGCGACCTTGGGCCAGGTGCGGGCCATGTCCACGATGAGCAGCATGGCGACGTCGCGGAGCCCCGCCGCGTAGAGGAGGCCGATGCCGGCCGCCACCGGCCCCCGGGCGGCCGCGATCCGCTCCGGGCTCGCGGGATCGAGCGTGGGCCGGATGGCGACCTGCGGCAGGCCGAGCCGGTTGCCGGCGAG
>JAEUAC010000267.1 GCA_019695455.1 Methylorubrum extorquens
GACGAGCGGGACCGAGCGCCGCCCGATGCGCCCCGCATGGCCTCGCCGAAGAACTGGGAGAAGATGTCCTCGCCGGCCGCGCCGCGCGCGCCGCGTGCGCCGAAGGGCGCGCCGCCCCCGCCGCCGCCGCCGAAGCCCTCGAAGCCCGAGAAGCCCCGCGGCTTGCCGTCGGCGTCGATCTCGCCGCGATCGAACTGCGCCCGCTTCGTCTCGTCGCCGAGGATCTCGTAGGCGGAGTTCAGCTCGGCGAAGCGGTCCTTCGCCTTCGGGTCGTCCGCGTTGCGGTCGGGGTGGTGCTGCTTGGCGAGCTTGCGGAAGGCCTTCTTGATGTCGGCCTCGCCCGCGCCCTTCTGCACGCCGAGCACGGTGTAGGGGTCACGCATGGATGTTCACGTCCGGTTCGCGGCGTCGCCGCCACGGCGATCTCGGCCCCCATGTGGGCCCGGTGTTGCCGAATGGCAACGGCCTACTGTGCGGTCGCGACCTGCTTCAAGGCCCATTCGTCGCCCGTCACCCGGCACGCCCGGCCGGCATAGCGCTGCACGCGGCCGGAGGGCGCCTCGACGCTCGCCGTGAAGCGCCGGCAGATCTCGTCGTCCTCGACATAGGGCGAGCCGAGGGGCGTGATGTCGCCCGCGAAGCGCGTCTCGGGATTGTCCCACTTGACCGGCTTGCCGTTGCCCTGGGGATCGAGCGCGAGCGCGATGGCGCCCTTGGCGCGACGCCAGTCCTCGGCGGCGAGGCCGGCCGAGATCTTCGATTCGGGCGTCGCCTTCACGATCGAGCCCGTGGTCTCCTCCGGGCCCTCGCCGCCCATGAAGGACGGCAGCGCGAAGGAGCACGCGCCGAGCGCGCCCGCGAGGCCCGCGACCAGGGCCGCGCGGGCCAGCCACCGGGCCGTATCGCCCACCACCCGTCTCCACCTATATGCGTCGGTCATCGAAGGATCGTGGAAAGCGAACGCGACATGCCGGACGATACAAGGGCGGAGCGGTTAAGAACCGGTGAGTTCACGGAGGCGACGGACCCGTTCGGGCTGTTCGCCGCCTGGATGGAGGAGGCCAAGGCCTCCGAACCGAACGATCCCAACGCCATGGCGCTCGCGACCGTGGACCCGGACGGATTGCCGGACGTGCGCATGGTGCTCCTCAAGGAATGGGACGAGCGCGGGTTCGTCTTCTACACGAACCTCGGCTCGGCCAAGGGCGAGGAACTGGCGGCCGTGCCGAAGGCCGCGCTGGTGCTCCACTGGAAGAGCCTGCGCCGCCAGGTGCGCGTGCGCGGCGCCGTGTCGCGGGTCACCGACGAGGAGGTCGACGCGTACTTCGCCTCCCGCCCGCGCGACAGCCGCGTCGGCGCCTGGGCGAGCCGGCAGTCCCGCCCGCTCGAGAGCCGGCAGGCGTTCGAGGAGGCCATCGCCGCGGTCGCGGCCCGCTACGAGGGCGGGGAGGTGCCGCGGCCCACCCATTGGGGCGGGTTCCGCATCAGTCCGGAGCAGATCGAGTTCTGGCACGACCGCCCCTTCCGCCTGCACGACCGGGTGCGCTTCACGCCGGCCGCCGCCGGCTGGGACCGGACGCGCCTCTTTCCCTGATCAGCGGCGGTGGCGCGTCTTCGCCACCCGCCGGACGAAGGTCCCGACGATCTCGACATGGGCCGACCAGCGGAACTGGTCGACGGGCACGACGCGCTCGGCCGCGAACCCCGCCTCCGCCAGGATGGCGACGTCGCGGGCGAAGGTGCCGGGATCGCACGAGACCATGACGACCCGGCCCAAAGCCGACGCCGCCACCTGCCGGGCCTGGGCCTCGCAGCCGGCCCGCGGCGGATCGAGCACGGCGGCGTCGTACCCCGCCAGATCGAGCGGGAGCAGCGGCCGGCGGAACAGGTCGCGGCGCTCCGTCGCGATCGGCCGCAGGCCGGGCACCGCCCGCGCCGCCCGGTCGAGGGCCGCCAGCGCCGCCGCGTCGCCGTCGACCGCCAGGATCTCGGCCCGGGCCGCGAGACGCAGCGCGAACGGCCCGACGCCGCAGAACAGGTCGGCGATCCGCTTCGCGCCCGCGCAGCCCTCCTCGACGAGCCCGGCCAGCACGGTCTCGCCGGCCGCCGTCGCCTGGAGGAAGCTCCCCGGCGGCAGGATCACGCGGCCGGGCCCGACCGCCACGGCGGGCTCGCCCGGGGCGACCAGCACCTCCCCGTGCAGCGTGAGACGGGCGAGGCCGAGCCGCCCCGCCTCCCCGATGAGGATCTGGCGGCGCGATTCCGAGAGCGGGCCGGTGCCGCGCAGGTCCACGTCGAGGCCGCCGTCGGTCGCCGTCACGGCGATGTCGATCGGCTTGCCGGACGAGCGCAGGAGCGTCGCGAGCCGCTCGGCGACCGGCGCGGCGGGCGCCAGCGCGTCGACCGTGATCGGGCAGCGCTCGATCGGGACGAGGTCGTGGCTTCCGGCCGCCATGAAGCCGACCCGGACCGCCCCGTCGATCTCGCGGGCGTGGAAGGTGACGCGCCGGCGGCCCGCGCCGTGGCCGTCCCGCAGCGGCTCGACCGCGACCGCCCGGCCGGCCCGGCGCAGCGCCGTCTCGACCTTGTCGCGCTTCCAGGCGCCGTAGAGGTCCGGCCCGACATGCTGGGCGACGCAGCCGCCGCAGCGGCCGTAATAGGGGCAGAAGGGGTCGATCCGGTCCGGCGCCGCGCCGTCGCGCCCGACCACGCGCCAGGTCCGGCCGTCGCGTTCGGCGAGGGCCGTCTCGCCCGGCAGGATGCCGGACAGGTGCGCCGGCCCGTCGGGTCCGTCGGCGATCCCGTCGCCGCCGCCGCCGAGCCGGGTCGCGAGAAGTCGTTCAGCCATGCCGCGCCGCCATGAGGATCTCGCGGTTGCCGTCGCCGCCCGGGATGGGCGACGCGATCGTGCCGAGCATCGCGAAGCCGAGCGCCTCGGCCTCGGCCAGGACGCGCGCGATCGCCGCCGCGCGGGCCGCCTCGTCCCGCACGATGCCGCCGCGTCCGATCCCGGCCCGGCCCACCTCGAATTGCGGCTTCACGAGCGCGACCAGCACGGCGCCCGGCGCGAGCAGCGGCCGGACCGCCGGCAGCACGAGCGAGAGCGAGATGAAGGACACGTCCACGGTCGCGAAGGCCGGGCGCTCGGGCAGGAGCGCCGCGTCGAGGCCGCGGATGTCGGTCGCCTCGTGCGGGACCACGCGCGGCTCGCCGGCGAGCCGCGGATGGAGCTGGCCGCGCCCCACGTCCAGCGCATGGACCCGGCGCGCGCCGCGGGCGAGGAGCACGTCCGTGAACCCGCCCGTCGAGGCGCCGACGTCGAGGCAGACGAGACCGGCCGGATCGAGCGCGAACGCGTCCAGCGCGGCCGCGAGCTTCACGCCGCCGCGCGAGACCCAGGGATGCGGCGCCTCGGCCTCGATGGACACGTCGGGGGCGAGCCGGTCGGAGGGCTTCGCCACCCGGGCGCCGTCGGCCGAGACGAGCCCCGCCTCGATCGCGGCCCGGGCGCGGGCGCGGCTCTCGAACAGCCCGCGCTCGACGAGGAGCGAATCCGCGCGCAGCCGCTCCGTCACGCCGATGCGCGCCGCGGCGTCACGTGGGATCGAGCGGCACCGTCCCGGTCGGGCGGCCGTCCGGTCCGAGCGTGATCCGCTCGATGCGCGCCTCGGCGCTGCGCAGCAGCCCCTCGCAATGGCGCTTCAGCGCCTCGCCGCGCTCGTAGATCGTGATGGATTCCTCGAGCGGCACCTTGCCCGTCTCGAGCTGCCGCACGATGTCCTCGAGCTCCGCCAGCGCGGTCTCGAACGGCAGCGCCGCGACGCCGTCGGGCGGGGCCGACGGCGTCGCGGCGCTGCCGTTCGAGACCGCGCTGGCGGAGC
>JAEUAC010000077.1 GCA_019695455.1 Methylorubrum extorquens
CTCACCGGCGAGATCGCGCGGCCCGGCCGGCTGCTCGACGCCATGCGCTATTCCATGCTGGGCGGCGGCAAGCGGCTCCGGCCGCATCTCGTCGTGGAGACCGCCCGCCTCTTCGGACGGGACGACGAGGGCGCCCTGCGCGCCGGGGCCGCCATCGAGTGCGTGCACGGCTACAGCCTCATCCACGACGACCTGCCCGCCATGGACGACGACGATCTCCGGCGCGGCAAGCCGACCCTCCACAAGGCCTACGACGACGCGACCGCGATCCTGGCGGGCGACGCGCTCGTGACGCTCGCCTTCGACATCCTGGCCGACGAGGCGACCGATGCCGATCCGTTGACGCGGGCCGGTCTCGTGCTCGTGCTGGCCCGGGCCTCCGGCCTCGGCGGCATGGCGGGAGGGCAGATGCTCGACCTGGAGGCCGAGGGACGCTTCGCCGCGGACGGCCAGCCGCTGGCGCAGGACGAGGCGGCGACCTTGAAGCTCCAGGCCATGAAGACGGGCGCGCTGCTCGCGGCCTCCGTCGAGCTCGGCGCCTCGCTGGGCCGCGCCTCGGCCGACGAGAAGGCCGCGCTCGCCCGCTACGGCGTCGCGCTCGGTCAGGCCTTCCAGATCGCGGACGACCTCCTCGACGCCGAAAGCGAGGCCGCGACCGTCGGGAAGGCGACCGGCAAGGACGCCGCCAAGGGCAAATCGACGCTGGTCTCGCTCATGGGCGCGAGCGCGGCGCGGCAGCGTCTGGCCACGCTCGTGTCGGCGGCAGAGGCGGAATTGAGGCCGTTCGGAGAACGGGCGACCCTTCTGATCCAGACCGCACGGTTTGTGGCAGAAAGGCAGAACTGAGGCGGATGCGTTAAGGCACGCACCGGAATCGGGTTCTCTTTTGCGCCAAAACGGTGCAGGAGATATCCAACCAACATCACAACGGCGAGTCCCGCGTTGCCTGTGAAAACCCCTCTTCTCGACACGGTCGGGACGCCCGAACTGCTCCGCCAGCTGCCCGAGACCGACCTTCGTCAGGTCGCGGACGAGCTGCGCGCCGAGACGATCGACGCCGTATCCGTGACGGGCGGGCACCTCGGCGCCGGCCTCGGCGTGGTCGAGCTGACCGTGGCCCTCCACTACGTCTTCGACACGCCGCGCGACCGCATCATCTGGGACGTCGGCCACCAGGCCTATCCCCACAAGATCCTGACGGGCCGCCGCGACCGGATCCGCACCCTGCGCATGGGCGGCGGCCTGTCCGGCTTCACCAAGCGCTCGGAGAGCGAGTACGATCCGTTCGGAGCCGCACATTCCTCCACGTCGATCTCGGCCGGTCTCGGCATGGCCGTGGCGCGCGACTTCGACGGCGCGTCGAACAACGTCGTAGCGGTGATCGGTGACGGCTCGATGTCGGCCGGCATGGCCTACGAGGCCATGAACAACGCGGGGCACCTGAAGTCCCGGCTGATCGTCATCCTGAACGACAACGACATGTCGATCGCGCCGCCGACCGGCGCCATGTCGGCCTATCTGGCGCGGCTCGTCTCGGGCAAGACCTACCGGTCGCTGCGCGAGGTCGGCAAGAACATCGCCGAGAAACTGCCCAAGTTCTTCGCCGACAAGGCCGTCAAGGCCGAGGAATATGCCCGCGGCTTCGTCACCGGCGGCACGATGTTCGAGGAGCTCGGCTTCTACTACGTCGGGCCGATCGACGGCCACAACCTCGACCACCTGCTGCCCGTCCTGAAGAACGTCCGCGATTCCGAGAGCGGCCCGATCCTGGTCCACGTGGTGACGCAGAAGGGGAAAGGCTACGCGGCGGCCGAGGCCTCGGCCGACAAATACCACGCCGTCGTGCCGTTCGACGTCATCACGGGCGCGCAGACCAAGGCGAAGGCGAACGCCCCGTCCTACACGAAGGTCTTCGCCGAGAGCCTGGCCAAGGCGGCGCGCGAGGACAGCAAGATCGTCGCGATCTCGGCCGCCATGCCGTCCGGCACCGGCCTCGACCTGTTCGGCAAGGAGTTCCCGCACCGAACCTTCGACACGGGCATCGCCGAGCAGCACGCCGTGACCTTCGCGGCCGGCATGGCGACGGAGGGCTATCGGCCCTTCTGCGCCATCTACTCGACCTTCCTCCAGCGCGGCTACGACCAGGTCGTGCACGACGTGGCGCTGCAGAACCTGCCCGTCCGCTTCGCGCTCGACCGCGCCGGCCTCGTCGGCGCCGACGGGGCGACGCATGCGGGCTCGTTCGACATCGCCTATCTCGGCTGCCTGCCGAACATGGTCATCATGGCGGCCGCCGACGAGGCGGAGCTCGTCCACATGGTCGCGACCGCGGCCGCGCACGACGACGGCCCGATCGCCTTCCGCTTTCCCCGCGGAGAGGGCGTCGGCGTCGACATGCCGGAGAAGGGCGAGATCCTGGAGATCGGCAAGGGCCGCATCGTCAAGCAGGGCTCGCGCGTGGCTCTCCTGTCGCTCGGCACCCGCTTGGCGGAATGCCTGAAGGCGGCGGAGGAGCTCGAGACCCGCGGCCTCTCGACGACCGTCGCGGACGCGCGCTTCGCCAAGCCGCTGGACGAGGCCATGATCCTCGGGCTCGCGCGCGACCACGAGGTGCTCATCACGGTCGAGGAGGGCTCGATCGGCGGCTTCGGCTCCTTCGTGCAGCAGCTGCTCACGGATCGCGGCATGCTGGACACCGGCGGGCTCAAGCTGCGCTCGATGATCCTGCCCGACACGTATCTCGACCACGACAAGCCGGATCGCATGTACGCGAAGGCCGGGCTCGATGCCGCCTCCATCGTGAAGCGGGTCTTCGATGCGCTCGGCCGCAACGCCGCCGCGATCAAGGCGCTCGCCTGACCGCATGCGATGGCGGATGAAAAGGGAGCCCGGGACCGGGTCCTGGTCACGGGCGCGTCGGGGTTCCTCGGCTCCGCCATAGCCGGGGTGATGCGCGAGGCGGGCTTCGCGGTCCGCGTGACCGTGCGCGCCTCGTCGCCGCGCACCAACGTCTCGCCCGACGACGAGGTCGTGGAGGCGGACCTCCGCGATCCGGCCACGCTCGGGCCCGCCCTGCGCGGCTGCCGCTACCTGATCCATGCGGCGGCCGACTACCGGCTCTGGGCGAAGAACCCCGACGACCTCGTGCGGACCAACGTCGACGGCACGGAGGCCCTCATGCGGGCCGCCCTGCGCGAGGGCGTCGAGCGCATCGTCTACACGTCGAGCGTCGCGACCATCCAGCCGGGCCACGACGAGACCCGCCCGCTCACGCCCGAGACGGCGGTCGGGATCTACAAGCGCTCGAAGGTTCTGGCGGAGCGGGCGGTCGAGCGGATGATCATGCGCGACGCCCTGCCCGCCGTGATCGTGAACCCGTCCACGCCGATCGGCCCGCGCGACGTGAAGCCCACGCCGACGGGCCGCGTCATCGTCGAGGCCGCGTCCGGCCGCATGCCGGGCTTCGTGGATACCGGGCTGAACCTCGCCCATGTCGACGACGTCGCGGCCGGCCACCTCCTGGCGCTCCGGCGCGGCGAGGTCGGCGAGCGCTACATCCTGGGGGGCGAGAACGTGCGGCTCGGGCAGATGCTCGCCGACATCGCGGCCATCGTCGGCCGCAAGGCCCCGACGTTGCGCATCCCGCGCCTCGCCGTCTGGCCGCTGGCGATGGCGGCCGAAGCCGTCGCCGGCGTCACGGGCCGCGAGCCCTTCGTGACCCGCGACGCGCTGCGCATGGCGGGCTACCTCATGTTCTTCGACGACGCGAAGGCGCGGCGCGAACTCGGCTACACGTCCCGGCCCTACCGCGAGGGGCTGTCGGACGCGGTCGCCTGGTTCCGGGCCGCGGGGCATCTCGCATGACGCGCGCCGCCGACACCCTCTCGGGCAAGGGCCACAAGGACGAGAACTTCCCCGTCGCCTCGCTCCTGATCGCGCCCGAGAACCGCGCGCCGATCCTCGCCTTCTACTATTTCGTGCGGGCCGGCGACGACGTCTCCGACAACGCCGCCCTGTCGCCGTCCGAGAAGATCGCGATCCTCGACGGGCTCGAGGCCTCGCTCCTCGGTCACGGCGAGCCGGATCCGTTCGCCGATCCGCTGCGGGAGACGCTGGCCGCCCGCGGCCTGTCGCCCCGCCATGCCCAGGACCTGCTCGAGGCGTTCCGGCAGGACGCGCGCCAGTCGCGCTACCGGACCTGGGACGACCTTCTCGGCTATTGCGCGCTCTCGGCCATGCCGGTTGGCCGCTTCGTGCTCGACCTGCACGGTGAGGACCGATCGACCTGGACGGCGTCGGACGCCCTCTGCGCCGCCCTCCAGGTCATCAACCACACCCAGGATTGCGCGAAGGACCTGGCCGCCTTCGACCGCGTCTACATGCCGGAGGACATCCTGGCCCGGCACGGCGCCACCGTGGCCGACCTCGCCGGCCGGCGCTCCTCGCCGGCCCTGCTCGCGGCCCTGCGGGAGGTCAACGAAGGCTCGGCCGATCTCCTCGCCCGCAGCTCCGTCTTACCCTCGCAGATCGCCGACCGCCGCCTCGCGCTTGAGGTCTCGGTGATCCAGACGCTGGCCGAGGCCCTGGTGCGGAAGCTGCGGGCGCGCGATCCGCTGGCCGCCAAGGTGCACGCCTCCAAGCCGGAGGCCCTCATGCTCGCGACCTTCGGGATCCTGCGCGGCCTCGTCGGCCGCGTCCGCCGCCCCGCCCCCCGCAGACCGGCCGCGTCCCGATGAGCGCCGTCGCGATCGAGAACCGGGTCGACCTCCCGGCCGCCGGGAGCTCCTTCTACCTCGGCATGCGCATCCTGCCGAAGGAGAAGCGCGAGGCGATGTTCGCCGTCTACGCCTTCTGCCGCGCCGTCGACGACATCGCCGACGCCGACGGATCGCGACCGGACCGGTCGGAGGCGCTGGAAGGCTGGCGGACGGACATCGACGCGCTCTACGAGGGCGAGACGCGTCCCAACACCGCGGCGCTCGCACCGCACATTCGCCCGTTCGGGCTGCCGCGACAGGCCTTCCACGACGTGATCGACGGCATGGCCATGGACGCGGCGGGCGACATCCAGGCGCCGAGCTGGGCGGAGCTCGACCTCTACTGCGATCGCGTGGCGAGCGCCGTGGGCCGCCTCTCGGCCCGCATCTTCGGCCTGCCGGACGCGGAGGCGGACCTCCTCGCCCACCATCTCGGTCGCGCCCTGCAGTTGACCAACATCCTGCGCGACATCGACGAGGACGCAGGCATCAACCGGCTCTACCTGCCCCGCGAGGCGCTGCTGCGGGCCGGCATGCACGAGCTGCTGCCGAGCGTCGTCCTCGCCCATCCGGGGCTCGATGCCGTCTGTCGCGAGGTGGCGGCGCGGGCGCGCGAGCATTACGCGGCCGCCTCCCGGGTCATGGACGGCCAGCCGCGCCGGGTCGTGAAGGCCCCCCGGCTCATGGAGGCCGTCTACCGGCCCGTCCTCGAGCGGACGCTCGCCCGCGGCTTCGCGGCGCCGCGCGAGCGGGTGTCGAAGAGCAAGCTCGGCATCGTCTGGGCGCTCCTGCGCTACGGCATCGCGTGACCGGCACCGTCCACGTGATCGGGGCCGGACTGGCGGGCCTCTCGGCGGCCGTCCGGCTCGCGGAGGCCGGGCGGGCCGTGATCCTCTACGAGGCGGCCCGGCAGGCCGGCGGGCGCTGCCGGTCCTACCGGGACGCGACGCTCGATCTCGAGATCGACAACGGCAACCACCTCCTGCTCTCGGGCAACCGGTCCGCCCTCGACTACGCGGCCCTGATCGGAGGATCCGGCGCCTTGACGATCGCGGACGAGGCCGCCTTCGACTTCGCCGAACCGGCGAGCGGCCTGCGCTGGCGGCTGCGGCCGAATGCGGGCCGGCTTCCCTGGTGGCTCCTCGTCGCCGGCCGCCGCGTGCCCGACACGGGGCCGGGCGACTATTTCGGACCGTTGCGGCTGTTCCGGGCCGGCGCGGGCGATCGCATCGGCGACCTCATGCGGTGCGACGGCCTCCTCTACGACCGGCTCTGGAACCCGGTGCTGGTCGCGGCCCTCAATACGGAGGTACCCGACGCCTCGGCACGGCTCGCCGCGACCATCCTGCGCGAGACGCTCGGCGCCGGCGGCCGGGCCTGTCGGCCGGTCGTCGCCACCGGCGGCCTGTCCGCCGCCTTCGTCGATCCCGCGCTCGCCTACGTCGCGGCGCGCGGCGGCTCCGTCCGGTCGGGGACGCGGGTGCGCGCGCTCGAACGGGTCGACGGGCGCGTGACGGCGCTGCGCGTGTCCGACGGCGACGTGCCGCTCGGACCGGAGGATGCGGTCGTTCTCGCCGTGCCGGCCCCGGTCGCGAGCGATCTCGTGCCGGGCCTGCAGGGTCCGACGGAGCACCGATCGATCGTCAACGCCCATTTCCGCCTGACCCCGCCCGACGACCTGCCGCTGCTCACGGGCCTCGTCGGGACCCTGTCGGAATGGCTGTTCCGCTACCCGGACCGGCTCTCGGTGACGATCAGCGCGGCCGACCGCATGCTCGACGACGACCGGGACGACCTCGCGCGGCGGATCTGGGCCGAGGTCGCGGCCGTCGCGGGCATCGACGGCCCCATGCCGCGCTGGCAGATCGTCAAGGAGAAGCGGGCCACCTTCGCGGCGATGCCCGAGCAGGACGCCCGCAGGCCCGAGGCCGGAGCCGCCGGCGGTAACGTTATCCTGGCGGGGGATTGGACGCAGACGGGGTTGCCGTCCACGATCGAAGGCGCGATACGCTCCGGTGAAAATGCCGCCCAGGTGTTGCTGCGGGGCGATATCGGCGTTTCGCGTAGCATGTCAAAGGCTTCGCCGTGAACTTCTTCTCTCCCTTGCGGGATCCGGCCTTCGCGGAGCCCGAGCCGACCACGATCGACGCCCGCATCGCGAGCGCGACGGAGGCCCTGCTCGCCTCGCGCCAGCCGGACGGCCATTGGTGCTTCGAGCTCGAGGCCGACGCGACCATCCCGGCCGAATACGTGCTGCTCGTCCATTACCTGGCCGAGACGCCCGACCTCGAACTGGAAGCCAAGATCGGCCGATACCTGCGGCGGATTCAAGGCGAGCACGGCGGCTGGTCGCTTTTCTTCGCTGGCCCCTTCGACATGTCGGCCAGCGTGAAGGCCTATTTCGCCCTGAAGATGATCGGCGACGATCCGTCCGAGCCGCACATGGTGAGGGCCCGCGAGGCGATCCTCGCCGCCGGCGGCGCGGCGCGGGCGAACGTGTTCACGCGCATCCAGCTGGCGCTCTACGGCGAGATCCCGTGGAGCGAGGTGCCCACCATGCCGGTGGAGATGATCCTCCTGCCGCGCTGGTTCCCCATCCACCTGTCGAAGATGTCGTACTGGGCCCGCGTGGTCCTGGCGCCGCTGCTCGTCCTCCAGGCGCTGAAGCCGAAGGCGCGCAACCCCCGCGACGTCCACATCGTCGAGCTCTACGTGCCCGGCTCGACCGCGCCGAAGATCCCCGACCACGCCAGCCCGGGCTGGGCGCGCTTCTTCAACACGCTGGACGTGATGCTGAAGAAGGCGGACCCGCTCTGGCCCGCGAAGATCCGCGGACGCGCCATCGCCCGGGCGGTCGCCTTCACGACGGAACGCCTCAACGGGGAGGACGGCCTCGGCGCCATCTACCCGGCCATGGCCAATTCCGTGATGATGTACGATGCCACGGGCTACGGGCCCGACCATCCGGAGCGGGCGACGGCGCGGCGCGCGATCGAGAAGCTGCTCGTCGTGAAGGACGACGAGGCCTATTGCCAGCCCTGCGTCTCACCCATCTGGGACACGGCGCTCGCCGCGCACGCTCTTCTCGAGACCGGCGACGAACGGGCCATGGAGGCCGCCGACGACGCGGCCGGCTGGCTGCGGCCCCGGCAGGTGCTGGACGTCGAGGGCGACTGGATCAGCGAGCGCCCCGGCGTGCGGCCCGGCGGCTGGGCCTTCCAGTACGCGAACGCGCATTACCCGGACACGGACGACACGGCGGTCGTCGTGATGGCCATGGACCGACTGCGCGCCACGCGCGGCGAGGCCGGCGACGCGGAGGCGATCTCGCGCGGGCGCGAATGGATCGAGGGCATGCAGAGCCGCAACGGCGGCTGGGGCGCCTTCGACGCCGACAACACGCAGTATTTCCTGAACAACATCCCGTTCTCGGACCACGGCGCGTTGCTGGACCCGCCGACGGTGGACGTGTCGGCCCGGTGCGTCGGCATGCTGGCGCAGCTCGGCGAGCCGCTCGACGGCCCTCGCATGAAGGCCGCGATCCAATATCTCCGCGACGACCAGACCGCGGACGGCTCGTGGTTCGGCCGCTGGGGCGTCAACTACATCTACGGGACCTGGTCGGCCCTCTGCGGGCTGAACGCGGCCGGCATCTCGTCCGACGACCCGGCCGTGCGACGCGCGGTCGAGTGGCTGGTCACAGTGCAGAACCCGGACGGCGGCTGGGGCGAGGATTGCGACAGCTACAAGCTCGATTACCGCGGCTACGAGCGGGCCGCCTCGACCGCCTCGCAGACGGCCTGGGCGCTGCTCGGCCTGATGGCGGCCGGCGAAACGGAGCACCCGGCCGTCCTCCGCGGGATCCGCTATCTCCTCGCGACGCAGGATGACGACGGCCTCTGGCCCCAGGAGGAGTACACGGGCGGCGGCTTCCCGCGCGTGTTCTACCTGCGTTACCACGGCTATCCGAAGTACTTCCCGCTCTGGGCCCTCGCCCGCTACCGCAACCTGACCAAGTCGAACTCGATGCAGGTCGCCTGGGGCCTGTGACCGCCGGGCCTCGCGGGACGCCGATGGTCGATCGCGCGCCCGTTCTCGTCGTCACGGGGCTGGCGGCCGAGGCGCGGATCGCGGCCGGCGCGGGGTGCCGCGTGATCGCCGGGGGCGGCGACCGTCCCGGATTGTCCCGTCGCCTGGCGGCCGAGGACGACGACGTCCCGGCGGTCGTGATCAGCTTCGGGATCGCGGGCGGACTCGAGCCCGGGCTGCCCGTCGGGGCCGTCGTGCTCGCGACGGAGGTGCGACAGGTCCCGCAGGCCCACGCGACCGCGCACCTGCCCGACGCCGCCGGCCTGCACCGTCCCGCCGATCGACCCGACCGCGCGTCCGGGTTCGTCTCCAGCGTCGCGGCGCAACTCGCGAATCGGGGCTTCGTTGTTCGCGAGGGCGCCATCGCGGGCGTGGATCGGCCGGCCGCGACGATCGACGAGAAGCGCGCCCTCTACGAGGTGACGGGTGCGCTCGTCGTCGACATGGAATCGCATGTCGCGGCGGATTACGCCGCCGGTCGCGGCGTGCCGTTCCTGGCGATCCGGATCGTGTCGGACGGAGCGGGCGACGCGATTCCGTCGGCGGCGGCCCGCGCCATGCGGCCGGACGGGTCCGTCGACGTCTCCGGGCTGCTGCTGGCGCTCGCCCGGGAGCCGGGGCAGATCCCCGGCCTGATCGCGACGGCCCGGAACGCGGCCGTCGCGTTCCGCCGGCTACGCGGCGTTCGCGGCCTGCTTGGCCAGCGGTTCGGTCTTCATCTCTGACAGCTTCTGCGCGACGTTGCGCGAGAAGACGTATTCGGCCGGGCGCTGATTGGCGAGGGAGATGTCGGGCGCCATCGCGCCGTCCGTCTTCACGCCGAACAGCGCCACCTTGGCGGCCTGCCAGGGCCGGGCGAACATGTCGTCGACCGCCGTCGCCTCGAAGCCCGAATGGACCATGCAATCGGCGCACTTCTCGTAGTTGCCGACGCCGTATTCGTCCCAGCGCGTGTCGTCCATCAGCTCGCGGAAGGTCTTCGCGTAGCCCTCGCCGAGCAGGTAGCAGGGCTTCTGCCAGCCGAAGACCGTCCGGGTCGGGTTGCCCCACGGCGTGCACTTGTAGGTCTGGTTGCCGGCCAGGAAGTCGAGGAACAGGAGCGACTGGTTGAAGGCCCACTTCTTGCCGCCGTTGCCGCGCTTGAGGATGCCGCGGAACAGCTCCTTGGTCGTGTTGCGGTTCAGGAAGTGCTTCTGGTCCGGCGCGCGCTCGTAGGCGTAGCCGGGCGAGACCGTGATGCCGTCGACGCCGAGCGTCGTGACCTCGTCGAAGAACCGCGCGACCCGCTCGGGATCGGCGTCGTTGAAGAAGGTGCAGTTGATCGTGACGCGGAAGCCCTTCTCCTTGGCGAGCTTCAGGGCCGAGACGGCCTTGTCGTAGACGCCCTGCTTGCAGACCGACTTGTCGTGCATCTCCTTGTCGCCGTCGAGATGGATCGACCACGTGAAGTAGGGCGACGGCTTGTACTGATCGATCTTCTTCTCGAGCAGCAGCGCGTTGGTGCAGACGATCGCGCACTTCTTGCGCGCGATGATGCCCTCGACGATCTTGTGCAGGTCCTTGTGGACCAGCGGCTCGCCGCCCGCCATGACGACCGCGGGAGCGCCGCACTCGTCGACGGCCGCCAGCGCGTCCTCGACCGAGAGCCGCTTGTTCAGGATCTCGTCGGGATAGTCGATCTTGCCGCAGCCCGCGCAGGCGAGGTTGCAGCGGAACAGCGGCTCCATCATCAGCACGAGGGGGTAGCGTTTCGCCCCCTTGAGCTTCTGCTTGATGATGTACGAGCCGACGGTGACGACCTGCTGGAGAGAGATTCCCACGTCGGTGGTTCCTCAGGCGCTCATGGCCGGAACGGGCTGGGGCTGAGGAGCCGTGGCGTCCGGGGTGCGCAGTTCAAACGGGAGGTTGAAGGTGATGTTCTCCTCGGTTCCGTCGAGGATGGAGACCTCGACCGGGCCGAGCCGCCGCAGCGCTTCGATCACGCTGTCGACGAGGACTTCGGGAGCGGACGCCCCGGCCGTGAGGCCGACCGTCCTGGCGTTCAGGAGCCAGGCGGGATCGACCTCGGACCCGTCGTTCACGAGGTAGGACGGAACGCCCGCCTCCTCGCCGACGTCCCGCAAACGGTTGGAATTGGACGAGTTGCGCGCGCCGACGACCAGGAGGACGTCGACGAGCGAGGTCAGCTGGCGGACGGCCGCCTGCCGGTTCTGCGTCGCGTAGCAGATGTCGCGGATGTCGGGACCGATCACGTCCGAGAAGCGCCGCGTCAGCGCCTCGATGATGTGGCGCGTGTCGTCGACCGAGAGCGTCGTCTGCGTGATGTAGGCGATGGGGGTGTCCAGCGCGAGCGGCAGGGTCGCGACGTCGGCCGCCGTCTGGACGAGATGCACCTCGCCGTCGATCTGGCCGAGCGTGCCGACCACCTCGGGATGGCCCGCATGGCCGACCAGCACCAGCGTGCGGCCCTGGGTGACGTAGCGGCGGCCCTGGTTGTGGACCTTCGTGACGAGGGGGCAGGTCGCGTCGAGCACAGGCAGGCTGCGCTCCTTCGCGTCCTGCTGGACGGAGCGGGCGACGCCGTGCGCGGAGAACACCGTGACGGCGCCCGTGGGCACCTCGGAGAGCTCCTTCACGAAGATCGCGCCCTTCGCCTTCAGGGTCTCGACGACATGCCGATTGTGGACGATCTCGTGCCGAACGTAGATCGGCGCACCGTACTTGGTGAGCGCCCGTTCCACGATATCGATGGCACGGACCACGCCCGCGCAGAAACCGCGCGGCTGCGCGAGTACGACCTTCATGCCCCGATCCGTCTTCTCGTTGCAGGCCGCGGATGGAGGCGGCACGGACCCGCATACACCATCCAGCCCGCCGCGCCTACCATCGTGACGCTTGCGCTCACGTTCGTCGAGGAGGAGGCCTCCTTCAGGCTTAACGTCCACGGCCACCTCGTCGAGCGCCCTTCTGCGCGGATCGGCGGAGCGGTCGCTCGCGGGGAATCGTTGATCGCGTCCCGAGCACCGGCTACCACGTGAGCCCTCCCACAAGCACGCGTTCAAATCATGGCACCTCGCCCTCACGTTCATGCGACCTGTTGAATCCGTCGTCGCGGCGTCGGTCCGCCGCCCCTGGCTCGTGCTGTGCGCCGCCCTCCTCCTGGCCGCCCTCGGCGTCTGGGTCACGGTGACGCGGTTCGCGATCGACACCGACACGGCGAAGCTGATCGCGCCGAGCGTGGCCTGGCGGCAATCGGAGATCGCGCTCGACCGGGCGTTCCCGCAGCGGACCGACCTCGTCGCCGTCGTGATCGACGCGCCCTCGGCCGAGATGGCCGAAGAGGCGGCCGACGACCTCGCGACGGCGCTCCGGGCGAAGCCGGACCTGTACCGCTCCGTCGACCGGCCCGACGGCGGCCCGTTCCTCGCCCGCAACGGGTTCCTGTTCCTGCCGACCGCGGAGTTGCGGAGCACGCTGGAGCAGGTGTCGCAGCAGGCGCCGCTCCTCTCGATCCTGGCGGGCGATCCCTCGCTGCGCGGCTTCGCCGACACGATCCGGGCGACGCTTCTCGGGCTGCGGTCCGGCGATGTCGGGCTCGACGACCTCGCGCCCCGGTTCGACGCCTTCGCGACGACGATCGAGCGGGCGCTCGCGGGGGAGCCGGCGCGCCTCTCCTGGCGCGCCGTCATGGCGGGCGGAGAGGGTTCGCTGTCGGACCTCCGCAAGATCGTTCTGGTCCGGCCCGTCCTGGACTATTCGGCGCTGCAGCCGGGCGCCGCGGCGACCGACGAGATCCGGGCCGCCGCCGCCCGGCTCGACCTGACGCCGGCGCGCGGCTTCGAGGTCCGGCTGACGGGACCGGTGCCGCTCGCGGACGACGAGTTCGCGACCGTGGCCGAGAACATGGAGCTGAATGTCGGGCTGACGCTG